>JACSRL010000495.1 GCA_014879765.1 Anaerolinea sp.
GCGTCCAGTTCCTGCGCAGGTGGACGAAGAACTGGAGGGTATGTTCCGTGCGGATCGCCTCGGTGCTGATCCTTGGCCAGTGCTTGGGCAGCGCCAGGTGGTTGGTCATGGGGAGATTGCCGCCAAGCGCAACAGGTCATAGGGGAGACCAGCGCGGTAGCAGTTGAGGAGGACGACGAACTTCTTGGGAGACCAGGCAGCTTCGATGGGGATCACATCGTGGTAGCGGTTTCCTGGCACAACGCCGCGCCAGCAGACGGCCGTTTCATAGTCGATGGTAGCCAGGAGGTGCCAATCGACCGCGCGTTTTCCGCCGCCTGGATTGCCGTAGGCGCCATTCAGCCGTTGGCCGCTGACGTCGATCTTCCAGTCATGGCCACCGAAGACCAGGCGGAAGTCATGGTCGCACGGCTCAGTGTAGCTGTGGCTGTTGGCGGGTGCGCGGTAGAAGTCGGGCCAGTTTCTGCGGAAGTAGTCCTGGATGGTTGGTTCGATGATGGTTGACCGTGCTCTTGCTTCTGCCACTCGATCGGCGGATGTGGCGTGTTTCTGCACCATGTGCGGCGCGCGCAACAGCATCTCTTTCACTGCGTCCGAGCCGACGCGCGGCGTCATGACGATCTCGTCCTCCCACGGTGAGTTGACCAGGGAGGGGATGAACCACCACTGTTTGGCAGCCAGGCAATGGGGCGCGCCCAGGTAGAAGCAGCCAAAGCGGCGTCTCGCCAGCATCTTCTCGCGCACGTCTTCGATCTGGCGGGGCCAATCGTAGCTCTGCTGTGCGTCTGGCTGGACGCCGAGTCGGGCGAGGGCAGCGACAACCAACTGCCGGTGGCCAAGGCCGAAGCGAACTGGGACCAGCGCTTGCTCGAGCTCAAAGCTGATGCTCTCGAACAGGTCGCCCATCGGCGTGTAGACCTTACCGGCCATTGCGCGCCTCCTGGATGCGCTGGCGGGCTGTTTCAACGATGGTCGGATCGATGTCGGCGCCGATGAACTCATGGCCCAACGAAACGGCCACAACCCCTGTGGTGCCGCCGCCGAGGAAGGGATCGAGGATGACATCGCCTTGGTTGGCGACGCGGTCGAACAGGTCGGCCATGCCGCTTTCGGACTGGCCCCAGTGGTGGAACCGTTTGTCGTTGTCGTTGACGTTGCTTCTGGCCACGTCGCCCAGCCACTTGCCGTTGTACTCGCCTTTGACGTACCACAACACCGGTTTCCAGAAAGTGTTGACGTTGCGCTGCCAGAGTTGCACGGCCTGGCCGCCCGGCGTCAGATAGCACAAGGTCCAGTGATAGCGCATGTGCGGCGCCATCAACTCCATGATCTCCCCCAGGTACGACTGGCCAACCATGACCACCAGCGAACCGCCCGGCTTGAGGGCGTGCGCAGCGAGTTTGGCGAGATCTTCGTAGACCGGCAGGAACTCACGCTCGTAGGGCGGATCGGTCAGGATCACGTCGATGCTGTTGGGTTCCAGGATGTCGAGCAACTGCGCGACGCTGGCCGTGTGGAAGGTGAGCTTGATCATGTTGGCATAGTCCTTTTGCAGGTGCTGGATCAGCTTCTCGAAAGCCTCCGATGGCATCGTTTCCTTGTCGAACGCGCCCTTGTCGATCCTTTCATAGGCTCGTTGGAGGTACTCATCTGGCAAGTCCTTCAGCCGGCGTGCGGCCTCGGTCCGCCAGCCGTTGCGCGCCTTGGCTTTCTCGGCTGCGGCCTTGAACTGGGTTTTGTCCATCTTGCCGGCGGCCAGGCTCTTGACCAGCCAGAGCTGCTGCTCAGCGGTGAGACAGGTGATTGAGCGGAGGAGACCCTCGGTGAATGACACAACTGTGTCACGTGCTGACACAGGGCCATCAGGCTCGGTTGACACAAATGCCGCCTTAGTTGTGTCAACCACAATCCTCCAAGCATCCGCGCATATGCCACGCAACGCCAGATAGTTGTTGACACCGCTGCGGCTCCACCGCATGATTTCGGCGATCTCAGCTTGTGTCTTGCCCAGGCCGGCCAGGCTCCAGATGAACTCGGCGTTGTCGGTCCAGTCCTGGGGCACCACAGCGTCATGGCCGGCGTTGCTCTCGTAGGCGATGCGGTACTCGTCGTTGGGCGTCAGGTCTTCGTAGACTTGGGCCGGTATCCTGGCGATCTCCAATCGGCGCGCGGCTTCCACCCGGTGGTTGCCGTCGAGCAACTTGAAGCCGTCCGCTGCCGGCGCAACGGCAATGGGGTAACGATCCAGATAGCCGCGTTCTTGCAGGCTGCGCATCATGCGCTGCACGCCCAGCTCGTTCGTCTTTCGGATCTGGATTGCTGCGGTGATCAGTCCAATGTCAATGGATGTCAGGGTGCTCATGCGGGGGGTCTCCTGAAGCACAGAGCTGGCGAAGAAGAGGTATGGAGCCCCACGCCAGCTCTGTGCTTTTGGTTTGAGTTTACAGCCATTCAGGAACCAAACTACGCCGTTCCTGTTCTCCGACAATGCGCAGTTGCGGGTTGGCCGGGCGACCGAACAGCCGGTGCAGCACCGCGCCGTCCACATGGGCCAGTGGAGCAACGATGAGCAGCGCGTACACGACTGCCAGGAAGAGCTGATCAGGCGCAGTCCGGCCGGTGACCAGGTAGCCGCCGACCATGTAGCCAAGCGCCACGGTGAGCGCGAGCCAGGTGGGCTTCACCCCGCCAGCCGCGTAACTGAGGACATTGACCGCGGCCACCACCGCTGCGGCCGCCACGGCGGGATTGAGCAGCAGCTCGTCGAGGCTAGGGAAGGTCTGCATCCGCAACCTCCTCATCGTACAGCACGGCACCAATTTCCTCAATCAGGGTCTGCACGGCCTTGACCTTGCTCTCCCGATGCTCTTCGAGTATGTCGGCGATGGCGGTGAGTTGCGCAGCCATCACATCAGCACTGTTCACGTTGGTTTTCTGCTTGCGCTGGCCTGCGGCGATCTCGATCATGTCCAGGATGGGGGCCAGCCGGCTGAAGTTCTCCACGCCCAGCATGTCGCGGTGGGGGTAGCTCAGGTCGTCCCTGTTATCCAGGCCCAGCGCGCGGGCGATGGCGTCCATGTATTCGCTGCGGGTTTCGTATTGCTTCATCTATACCTCCTTGGAGTGATGGTGGTCCGGAACCGGGTTCCGAAGTCCAGGGCAAGCTCTTCGGAACTGGTTTCGACAAGCTCAACCTAAAGGTTCCGCGTTGGCTAGGCCAGCTCCAGCTGAAGCAGCCCAGTCCAGTCCTTCTGCTTGATCAGGCCCACCGCCTGCCTGGCCCACGGCTGATCGACGCCGGCCAGCGCGGCGGTGACGGTGGTGGAGCCGCTCATGTCGATGTCCATGGCCTCCAGCCTGGCCCGCAGCCGGCGCGCGGCCTGGGCCTGGGGATCGACTGGGGCTGTGCCGTTGCCGCCTCCACCACCTGTCCCATTGCCACCGGCTGTTCCATTGCCGCTGCTGCCCGTGCCGCTGCCGCCACCCGCTGGGTCGTGGCCCTGGCCCGACGGATCGGTAGGCGGCGGTTCCGGCGCCGGCTGGCCCTTCAGCCAGGCCGCAAGG
The DNA here is from genome assembly GCA_014879765.1 of Anaerolinea sp. Classification (GTDB taxonomy): domain Bacteria; phylum Chloroflexota; class Anaerolineae; order JAAEKA01; family JAAEKA01; genus JAAEKA01. The sequence goes on from JACSRL010000495.1 coordinate 3,565, forward strand.
ATCTCGGCCACGTCGGCGCCAGGGCGAGGGAACACCTTGCCAGTCAAGGCCGGGCAGCGGGTCTTGGTCACGATGGCGTTGTTGTCGATGTCCATGTCGATGAAGACATCAAACTCGTACTCGAAGCCATCGCGCTGGATGGGCGCCATGCCCTGCTTGACGACCTTGGTGCGCTTGCGGCCATCCTCGATCACCTCGTCCATGGCGTAGCTGGTCTTGGAGCGCATGGTGGCGATGACATGCAGGTCGCTGCGTAGGATGGCCTGCACCAGCCGGTTCTGCAGCTCGCCGGCCGGCCCCCAGGCGGTGTAGTCGTTGTACTCCCGGCGCTTGGCCAGCTGCTCCTTGATCTCCAGCACGCCGCCCGGTCCGCTCCAGGCGTGGGAGAGGCTGTCCAGGATGAGCACCTGGTAGCCGACGGCCTGCGCGGCGCGGATGGCCTCAACGAAGCGGTCGGGGTGGAAGGGGGCGTCCAGGTTGAGGACGTCGAAGTCGAACAGGTCGGCGTACTTGGATGCGCTGCCGTGCTCGGTGTCCACCAGGGCGATGCGGCCGCCCAGGGCGGTGGCGATGGCCAGGGACGTGAAGGTCTTGCCCGAGCCGCTGGGACCGGCAATGGCAAGCCTCAGCATGGCCTCAAACTTCACTGCTCGTTGGAACATAGGGCGCACTCCTGCGGGCGTGACCGCCGCGCGGTTGGGTGTGGCCGTAGGGGCGGGGTAGGTTGGCATGGGTGTTTGTCTCCTTTCGATTATATTCAGAACGCATGTTCTTTCCAAATTTGAAAGCATCGTGTATAATGATGGCGTGTTTGAGGACACTTATGCTTACAACTGCAACATTTGTTCCACTATGGTTCAACAGCGCGCCGCAGCCTTGGCCGACTTCTCGCCCGATGGCGGCCTGCCCGAACACGTGCATCACATCGATCGGCGCGGCATGGGCGGCCGCAGCCAGAACAGCCTGGCGGGTTTGCGCACTATGGGCGTGTCGGCCCAGCTGCACGCGCGCATCCATACCGAGGGCGACCACGTGCTGGACGAGTTGCCGCAGCGGCATACGCTGGAAGACCTGTGGTAGCCCTGCGGCGTAGCCGCTACGTTGAGGCCCAGCGTGGCCAGAGAGAGGTTCGATGCCAGGGAAACGAAGCAAGAACACCGGCTACATCGACCTGACGCGCGACGAATGGAACATCGTTACGGCGCAGAAGGTGGTGGAAGGCTTTTGGTTTCGCGACCCTAAGGGCTGGTGGCAGGGGCCGGACGGCGTTGGGCCGCACCCGACGCTGGGCGTCGAAGTGCCTTACCTGTACTATCCGGGTATCCGGGACGCGATGATCGCTGCGGGCGTGGACGAACCGTACCTCCCTGCGGGAGACTGGCTGCTCGCCGAGTACGTCCACGAGAGCCAGATGCCGCGCTGCACGCCCACCGCGATCAACGGCTTCATCGAGCTGTATCTGGGTGCGCATAGCACGCTGTTCGGGCATCAGCTGGCGATGTACTACAGCCCCCAGCGCTACAACATCGTGGTCGGCGGAAGGGCGGCGGGGAAATGTAAATTGGGGTCCACCCTGGTAACGTTGGCCGATGGTTCCAGGAAGAAGATCAAGGACATCGAGCCTGGTGAGCGCGTCGCCTCGCTCGATCTGGACACGCTCAAGATGCGGACAGCGCGTGTCGCCCATGTGCTGCCGCAGCCCGAGAAGCCGCTGAACCGCATCACCACCCGGTCCGGCCGACGACTGACTGTGTCGTTCGATGATCCCATCCTGACGCCCTTCGGCTGGCGCAAGGCATGCGATCTGAAGCCGGGTGACAAGGTGGCGCACCCCATCAGGCTAGAGCGCGAGCAGGTATCACAGACGCTGCCGGACCATGTGGCAGTCATTCTCGGCCTGCTCATTTCGGAGGGTGGTCTCAAGCAAAATCGATGCCAGTTCACCAACACAAGCGAGCAGCTCGTTGCTGATCTGCGGAAGGCATTGCATGAGATGGACCCGGATTTTGAGTTGAGACAGACCAAGAGCAACGCGATCGACTACAGAATTGTTGACAATAGGCCGGGCAATCGCAGCCGTTTCTTGTCCTGGTTGCGCGAGATAGGGCTACTTGGGTGCAGCTCATACACCATGTTCGTGCCCGAAGAGGTGTTTCGGCAGCCAGATGCATGGATAGCCAGGTTCCTAGGCTACCTCTTCGCCGGGGATGGCTGCGCATATCTCAAGAAGAACGGATGCCCAATAGCTCAGGGCAACATCAGCTATGCCTCGGCCAGTGAACGGCTCATCCGAGATGTTCAGGATCTGCTGCTCACTATCGGCATTCACAGTGCATTGCGCCCAAAACCGGTGAAGTTCCACGGCAGGATATTCAACACCTGGGAGCTTGAGATCCCCTATGCCGACGACAGGCGGCGCTTCGCCAAGCTGATCCCGGTGCCGACCAAGCAGAAGGCGTTCGAGGTTGCAGGATACCAGTCAGGTGAAACCAACGGCAGCGACGATGTGGTGCCGCTCGAACTGATCCGCGACCACTGCTACAATCGTGCACGTGCGATCGGCAAGCCCTTCGGCAAGCGCGTTGGCGATGAAAGGCCCTACAGCAACTTGCGGCCTCGATACAACCCCACCCGGCCCAAGCTGCGTCGGCTGGCCGAGTTCCTGGACGATGATCCGTTGCTGCTCAAGTATGCCGACTCCGATGTCTACTGGGGCACGGTGGTGTCCAACGAACAGCTTCCGCCAGAGCCGCTCTGGGACCTCACTGTCGAGAATGACCACAACTTCGTGGCCGATGGCATCGTGGTGCACAACACCGTCCCCCTGGCTATCGTCATGCTCATCTGGACGGCGCTGCATCCTGGGGAACCGTGGTTGCACGTAGCCCTCTCCCTCGACCAGGCCAAGAAGGCGTACCAGGCCGCTCTGGACCTGGCCGGCCGCAAGCACTACAGGCACGACGGAACGCTGACGCCGCGCGCCTTCGCCGAGGTGTTCATCCAGGATCGCCGTGAGTTTCCGCAGCCCGACATCTACTTTAAGCCCTGGGACGAGCACGACGGCGGTGAGGTGGCCGGCAAGCAGATGGCCGGCAATGTGATCATGTTCCGGCCGCTGGGCGACGAGGACCTGGAGCGGCTGCGCTCCACCGAGGCGGCCAACGCTTCCGGCGACGAGGTGCTGCGCGAGATCGCCGACGAGAAGACCATCCGCCATGTGCGTGGATGCTTACGCGGTCTCAACCCCTGGCTGCTGGCGCACCTGCCCAACAACCGGCGCCAGCGCATCGGCCAGTTGCAGCAGCTGATCGGCGTCGCCAATGTCAAGAACGACAAGGCTGCCATTGCGGCCTGCGAGGCTGAGTTGGCCAACATGGGCGTGGCGCGCGCCAAACGTTTCTTTGGCGTGGGCAATGCTGGCGAGCCGGAATGGGTGTGGGAAGTGATGGACCTGACTGAAGATGACCCGCATTACGGTTGGTTCATTCAGGTCACGCCTTACGACAACATCCGCCTCTCGCCCGAAGACCGGCAAGCCCTGGAGGAAGCCTGGGGCACCGACCCTGAGACGCGACAAGTCGAGTTGCTGGGACGCCGGCCGCTGGGGCTGGGCAACGAGATCGACCCGGATCTCCTGACCAGCGCGGTGCGCCACGACCTGGGCGGGCAGGTGGTGCAGGAGCACCGGGCCTACGGCGCGGTCCACTACGCCAAGCCGCCTGCGCCCGGCCACTACCACATTATCGCGGGTGACCCGGGCAAGGGACGGCTGCCCAACCGCAACGCCTGGTGCGTGATGGCCCTGGACATCACTGCTAGCCCGGCCGAGATTGTCTTTTTTCAGATGGGCAACCTGGGCGCGCGGTCGAAAACCTACAAGCCCTACCTGGACGCCTACCGCCACGCGGTCAAGACCTACCCGGTGGTGTCGCCGGCCGATGTGATCTACGACAACGGCGGCCAGCAATCGGGCATGCACGAAGTCATCCTGGAAGAGTTGAGGCAGGACGCGGGCGGCGAGGCGATCTACGGCAGCCCCTACGACATGAGCAACAGCATGAAGTACACCGCGGCCAACTGGCTGATCGATCTTTTGCGCAAGGGCGCGCTGGTGATGCCGGAGCTGCGCATCCTCGTGCGCCAGGTGTCCAACTGGACCTTACCCGACAAGAAACTGGCCCAGGACGCGGCCATGGCGCTGTTCATGATTGTGCGCCGCGCCTACAACATCATCTCCGATCGCGGCATGGGCTATGGCGTGGAGCAGCAGACGCCGGAGTACCCCATGGACGGCGATGGGCATGCGGCCTGGGATTACCCTGAAGACATCCAGGTGCTGCACGACATCGAGGAGGTATCCTATGCGTAACTTATTGGCACTTGCGCATGCACGCAGTGCAGGTGTCACCCTTCCCGACCGGCTGAGGCTGGCCTGGCGCGCGCTGCGCAGCTGGTGGCACGCGGCTATCCTGCGTTGGATCGACCGCTACCTCCAGCGACACGACCAGGAGCGCGCCTACACCTTGCTCGACTTCGAGGAGATGGATGTGCTCTATGACGAGGTCCACATCTCGGTGCTCTTCGACGAGGCGGGCGGTTGGGCTGGAAATCCGTGGCCCGAGCGGGCCGAAACCGTTGACTATGGATTTATGCAGGTGCTATGATGGAAATTAAGCCCACGATAGTCGAGGTGCCGCTGAGCCCGGTAATGGCCGAGCAGCTCAGACGGCTCCTCCACAAGGCCACACGCGCCGGCTACGGCCAGATCGAGATCACCGTCAACCCCAGAGGCGTGAGGATCGTTGATACGACCGAATACCGGTTCGAGTGGAAGTAGCGACAGCTCACCCGACAAAAAGAAGCGGGATGCTGGACTGGAAGGTCAGCATCCCGCTTCTTTTTGTTCCCCATGGCTCGTACACCCTTTGCCCTGCGCCATTGTCCCGCCGCCGAGCAATGCGGGCTTGGCGCGCCAACCTCAGTGTGGTGACCTATGAACCGAATTGACGCCGGATATCGCAGCCTGATCTGCGCCATCATCATTCGAGCGGTGCGCGATGTTCAAGAAGGGCGTGATGCTGATGAGGCGCGAGCGTTCCTTGTGTCGCCCGAGTGCAGGCGGTTGGCTCTGCTGGCCAACATCCGCTGGACGGTGGATGAGGGAGACATCGATCAAGCAGTCCAACGTTTGGGAAAGCGACGTACACGATTGCCGAGAAAGAGAACTCCGTGAGTATGAACCATATGTAGACATGGTGTTGGGGTCGCTGAACGCATAGTCGCAAAGCCAGGGTTGCAGATGGGACCCCAGATCCTCTGCTAGGATGCCTTTAGAAATTCGCGTATCAACAAGGCGGCGGTCGCGCCTTCGCCCGTGGCGGAAGCAACCTGTTTGGTGCTGCCCGCGCGCACATCACCCGCAGCAAAGACACCAGGAAGACTGGTCTCCAGGATCCCCGGCTCGCGGTTTTCGAAGCCCCTTGGCCGCTCGCCGTCATGTACCAGGTCGTGGCCGGTGACGACAAAGCCCCAGGGGTCGAGGCGCAGTTGGCCTGGCTTGAGGAAACCTGTGTTAGGGGTCAACCCGATGAACACGAAGACGCCAGCCGGATTGATGACCTCAGTGCTGCCGGTATGGTTGTCCCGGATGGTGACTGCCTTGAGCTTTCCGCCAGCGCCGTCGAAACGCTCTACCTCGGCGCCAAAACGCACGGTGATCTCAGGGCGGCGTAACACCTGCTCCTGGATCACCTGGCTCGCCTTAAGTTGGTCGCCGCGCACCAGCAGCGTGACGTGCTGCGCCATGTTGGCCAGGAAGAGGCTCTCCTCGGCTGCGCTGTTGCCGCCGCCCACCACGGCCACCGGCAGTCCTTTGTAGAACGGTCCATCGCAGGTGGCGCAGAAGTGGATGCCCGCGCCGATGAAGTCGTTCTCGCCCGGCGCGCCCAGGCGGCGATAGCGGCTGCCTGTGGTCAGCAGCAGGGCGTGGGCGCTGTATTCGCTGCCATCAGCCGTGCCCACACAGTGGTAGTTGTCGTGGCTGCGCATGCCCAATACATCCTGCGCCTGCAGCATCTCCACGCCAAAGCGGGCAGCCTGCTGACGCAACTGGTCGGCGAAATGGGCGCCCTCGACGCCCGTCGCAAAGCCAGGCATGTTGTCCAGGCGTTCTGTGGCCGCAGCCTGGCCGCCAAGGGCCGCGCGCTCGATCACCAGGGTGTCGATCCCCTCACGCGCCGCATAGAGCGCGGCCGTCAGGCCGGCCGGCCCGCCGCCAACCACGATCAAGTCGTAGTGGCTGCGCTCGGCGACCATCTTCAGGCCGAGCTTGGCCGCCAAGGCAGCGTTTGAGGGCTCTACCAGAATTGAGTCATCATCGAATTCGATGGTGGGAATGATGCGTTTGCCGTCGTTCTTGGCCAGCACATAGGCTTCGCCGGCCTTATCCTGCTCAATGTCCACCCAGCGATAGGGAATCTGGTGCTCGCCCAGGAATTGTTTGCTGCGCCGGCAGTCGGGACACCAGTAGGCGCCGTAGACGGTGATATCAGGTTGGGTCATTTGGTTACCTGCACGCCGCGCCAGAAGGCGACGTAGCCTGCGATCTGTTTGGCCGCATCCTTGGGGGCAGGATAATACCAGGCCGCGTCGGCGTTGGTCTTGTCGTCCACCACCACGTTGTAGTAGCTGGCCACGCCTTTCCAGGGACACGTGGTGTGCGTACCGCTGTTCTTGAAGTACTCGCTGCGTAAGGCGTCGGGTGGGAAGTAGTGATTGCCTTCGACCACGATTGTCTGATCGCTCTCGGCCAAGATGGCTCCATTCCAGATAGCTTTCATTTCGAACTCCTCTGTGCAGGTGAAAGGTTTCTTGCAATAACCGAAAAGCGGGGTGCGCTGGTCGTTCAGCAGAGAGTCGTCCTGCGCGCCCGCTTTTCGACACGTCGGCGCAGGATTCTCACGACTGCTGGATGAATTCCGCCTCGATCTGGATGGTGATCTCCTTGCCAACCAACCATCCGCCGGTTTCCAATGCCACGTTCCAGATCAAGCCCCAATCTTCACGGTTGATCTTGGTGCTGGCTTCAAAGCCCAAAGCTGTGGCGCCCCAGGGGGACTTAGACGTGCCGGCGTATTCCACGTCAAGAACCACCGTTTTCGTGACACCACGTATGGTCAGATCGCCATGGAGCTTGGCTGTCGCTTCTCCGGTGCGTTCGACCCGGTTGCTGTTGAAGATCAGCTCGGGAAATTGGTCTGCGTTCAGGAAATCCGGGGACTTCAGGTGGGTATCGCGCTGAGCTTCTCGTGTATTGATGCTACTGGCGTCGATGCGCGCTTCGACGACCGAATTCTCCGGGTTGTCGAAATTCAAGTCCAGGTCCACTGTGAATTTCTCGAACTCACCGCGTACCTTCGACAACATCATGTGGCGAGCCACAAATTGAATAGAACTGTGTGAGGGATCGAGTTGCCAAGCCATTGTAAATTCTCCTATTGTCTGTCTGAGTTCTTCCGAAAAGATTGCACAGCCACTTCAAGCTTGCTGGCACCAAGATCGCTGACGCCTGAAGTAGAGCGAATCTTACCTCATCACAGCTGATCTCCCGTCTCAAATCTCAGGGAGGCCAACAGCAACTCGAATTCCTCGCGACAGTCGCCGCAGCGGTCCAGGTGGTCCTGCACCAGCGGCAGCGCCTCGGCTGCGCTCTTGCCGGCCAGGTGCAGATCGGCAAAGCGGTCCAGTTGCTCGAAGCACTCGTCACAGCCGATCTCGTCGGGCCGGGTGCCAGTCACCATGCGCACCATGCTGGCAACTTGGCCTGGCTGCATGGGGATCATACGCGGGCTGGGCCCTGTTCTTGTGAATCTGGTCAATAGTTGTCGAAACATCGTGGCCTGCCTAGTTGTCGGCAAACATCGCCAGCACTTCGTCTGGCGTCAGTCCTTCGCGCAGCATGCGCTTCTGTAAGCGCTGCCGTGCATCGTGCAACAGCTTGTACAGCGCGTTGCGGTTGGTACCCATGCGCTGGGCTGCCTCCTGCAACGGCATGCCGCCCTGCATCACCGCCATCATGGCCTGGCGCTGCTTGTCGGTCAGCTCCTCGGCGATCATGCGCTGGATCTTCTCCATCATCAGGGTGCGCTGGGCGATCTGGGCCGGATCTGGCCCCTGGTCGGTCAAGACCGCCGGGGTGAAGCCAGAGTCCTCGTACTCAGCCATCAGGTCTTGCAGCGACACGTCGCGCCAGCGGCGGCGGCGCAGCTCGCTCAGCGCCACGCGGGCGGCCACTTTCTGCGCCCAGGTGGTGAAGCGCGCCTCGCCGCGAAAAGACGGCAAGTTGTCCAACACCTTGACCAACGCCTCCTGGACGAAGTCCTCCAGGTCGGCCTCGGTCACCCGATAGCTGGTCATGCCGTAGCGTAGGCCCCGCAGCAAGACCATGCGCAGGTCGGCGATGGCAGCATCGGCCTGCGCGCCCTGCAAGGCGGCGATCCACTCCTGGTTGGTCCTCTCTGTCATCGGCTGATTCTCTTTCTTTCTGCGCCCGATGTAAGCTCCTTTTGTATCGATGTCATACCTGACACTCACGATAGATGCAGAATACCACAAGCTGCCGTCGATGACAAAGGCTTGCCGCTGCGCTCGTTACAGTTCGAACGCCGCCTGTCCAGCTTTAGTGATGCCTAGTTTTGATGCAGGAAGCCTGCCGCATCTTACCCCTCTCGCCGAGCCGCCCTGGGCATCATTGGGACGGGCTGCCAGGCCCGGCCACACCGCTCAGGCAGTGTCAGCGGGTAAGATGTAACCGCCTTACTTCATCAATAGAAACGAACGATTTCAGACCAACCACCAGGCAAAACTGCCTGGTTAGGAGGACCAAATGACTGAGCTAGACAGATTTCGCGCGGACAAAGACCGCTTCTTCGCCGCCGATGCCCACAGCCCCCTGACGGAGGACCAGAAGCGCAGCTTTAACAGCCTGCGCTACTTCCCAGAGAACCGTGCGCTGCGCCTGAAGGTGGCGATCGAAGAGTTCCCTACCAAGGAGGCAATCACGCTGCAGACGACAACGGGCGCCGCCCAAATCTACACGCGCTTCGGCCGGATCAAGTTCCGGGTAGAAAAGCAAGATGTGGCCTTGACGATCTTCACCAGCGGTAATGGTTTCTTCCTACCCTTTGCCGATAGCCTGGCGGGCAGCGAAACCTACGGCGCCGGCCGCTATTTGGAGTTGGAGCCGCTGGGCAAAGGCAAGTTCCTGGTCGACTTCAACTATGCCTACAACCCCTACTGCGCCTACAATGAAGCCTGGTCTTGTCCGGTCACGCCAGCCGAAAACCGTCTGAAGGCGCCAATCCGCGCCGGAGAGAAGATCTTCCACTAGACCGCGTGGGGAAAGCGTAGCTCGCCCGCACGGATCGGCGCTGGCAGCCAGTTCTCGGCCGGCGCCAGGGGACAGTGCCAGCGCGCGTTGTAGGCGCACGAGGGATTGTATGCGTAGTTGAAGTCGACCACCAGCAGACCGTCTTCCTGTCCCAAATCGGCATGCTTGATCGTGTCAAGCAGGTAGCGGCCGCCGCCATAGGTCTCTGCGCCATTGGTGCGGTCGCGGAAGGGCAGAAAAATGCCGCCGCCGTAGCCCTGTATCCAGTACAAGTAAAGAGTGACGGCTTGGCTCTGCACGGCGAAGCGAATGCGGCCGAAGCGTTTCAGACGCACAACGCCATCCTCGGGCAGGTCGACTTCGATGACATTGGGCTCGACATCGCGCTCCACGCGCACAGCAAATCTTAGGCCAGGATCGTACGGATAGTACGGAAGACCAGTGAACACGGCCTTCTGCGCCTGGTCCAGCGCTCCTTGCGGATGGCTGGCGAAAAGCAAGTCGCGTGAGCGGCGAAAGCGCCGCCAGCGTGCTTTCAGCTCCCTCGTGTGCTCATCTTCAGCCTGCGCACTGGCCAACGGACGCCGGACCAGCGCGTACATTGCGGCGACCTTTCTACGGTAGTCGGTCAATTCTTCGTAAGCTGTCAGTTCGACCATGGCTGCTCCTGGCATGCGGGCTCCTCCTTGGAGGTCGTCTCAGGGCTGGTAGATGCGTGTTTCCGGTTTGAAGGCCGCCCACGAGAACCAGAAATGATTGATGCCGACGACGGGGGTCAGTTGCCGGCCGGTCAACTCGCCAGCCACGGCGCGGCCGAGCAGGTCCCACTGGCTGCCGGTCTCGACATCGACGATTTGCTCACCGTCGCTACGGAAGGTCAGCCGATGGCCGTCCAGATGTGGCGAAAACGCCGCCGCTGAGCCCACGTCCCGGCCCTGGGCTATCGAGCTGCTGTCCAGGGCCGAGGCCACGCCGCTCTGCCAGAAGACGGCTACCGGCTCCCCGCCGACCTCGTCGTTGATCACCTGCATCTGCGCCAGCACATCGTAGGGATAGGCCACCGCCTCGCCGTTCAAGTCCACCGTCAACACCCTCGCCATGGGTTGCAATGTCCCTGGAGTGGCCGGCCCCCGGTACAGGAAAGGCGACTGGTTGACGTCGTCGTAGCCCGCGTAGGGATTGCGCCCGTAGTCGCGGCTGAAGCCGGTCTCGCGCGACAGAACCAGTCCGTCAGGATGCGCCGCCTTGAACTCCTCCCAGGCGATGATGGTGGCCGGATAGAAGACCAGACGCCGGCCGGCCAGCTCACCGGCGATGGCGTCGCCGCCGGCCTGCTGCCACCAACTCTCGGTCTGGCGGTCGTACATGATCAGGTTGCTGAAGCGCAGCCGCCCGGTCGTGCCGAAGTCCAGCACGCGGCCGTCCAGTGTGCGCTCGAAGGCGATGGCCGTGTTGCACAGCGGGCAGAAGGTGACAGTCAGCGGCAGGCCGCCTATGTTGTCATTGACGATCTCGTGCCAGGTCATGATCTGCAAGGGATAGGCGCGGGCCTCTTCGCCGGCTTGCACCAGCACGACCGGCTCCTGCGAAGCCAGCCAGGCGTCAGCTTCGGCCACCGTCACGAACTGTGGGGCGTCGATGGCGGGTATGCCGTCCTTGGGCGGCCCACCGGAGAAGACCTCGCGGTAAGAGACGGTGTGGCGGCTGAAGTCGGTGCTGAACTCGCGCTCAGCGCCCGACGGCGGCGTCTCTGGCGACAACAAGGCAGGCGTGGGAGACGCGCCAGAGGATGCAGTCGGCTCCACAGCAGGGGATACCTCGGGCTGCGTGGTGGCAGGCGCCGCGGCAGCGCCGTCGCCGCCTGAGCTGGCTGGCGCGGCCGGCGCTACAGCCGTGGAGCAGGCGCTCAGAAGCAGCGCTGTCGAGATCAGGACAAACCAGAAAGTCGAACGCATCATACACCTCCAGTAATCACAGTTACCTAACCTTCTTCGGCTGCCAGATTGCGCAGCGCGGCCAGCAGCTTCTCCACCGGCGGACGATCCACCGGATCCTTGCTGGCGTGGGCCAGGCGGACGACGCCATCTCCATCCACGATGAAGTCGCCGCCCAGTTGATGGGGGTCGCCCTGCACCGGCAGCAGTTTTTGGCCGCGCAGGACCAGCTTCAGATAGTGCCACATGACGTGGGGGCTCCACACCCGCACGAACGACGTGCCCAGCCCGTAGGCTTGATAGGTCGCACGCTCCGAGTCCAGCAGCAATGGATAGGGTGAGCCCGTGTCCTGCTGCCAGGCGCGCGCCCAGAATTCCGCGCCGAACGAGATGATCAACACCTGCACGTCCAGCGCGTCCAGGTCGTTCTTGAAATGGCGCAACTGCGCCACATGCTCACGGCAGGGCAGTCAGCCCAGGTGGCGCAGGAAGACCAGCAGCACCGGCCGGCCGCGGTAGTCGCGGAGGGCCACCGACTGGCCCTCCAGGGTAGTCAACGTGAGGTCAGGGGCGAGATCGCCCGGCTTGATTTTGGGCATGGGTTCTCTGTCCAGGCAACTTGCTAATGCGCGCAGCCGTGCAGCCAGGCCCGGCCATCGCGTGCCAGCAGCTCGTCGGCCTCGGCCGGGCCCCAACTGCCGGGCTCATAGCTGGCCAGAGGCGCTTTGCCGGCTCGCCAGGCATTCAGGATCGGGTCCAGCAGCCGCCAGGCCAGCTCGGCCCGGTCGCCGCGCGTGAAGAGCGATGCGTCGCCTTGCAGCGCATCCAGCAGCAAGCGCTCGTAGGCTTCGGGAATCGAATTGGCCTGGAAGGAATCCCGATAGTGGAAGGCCAGGTTGACGGTGTGCAGATCGGCCACGGTGTCGGGCACCTTGGCCTGCGTACGCAGGTGAATGCCCTCGTCCGGCTGCAGGCACAGCGTCAGCACGTTCGGCGCGATCTCGGCGCCGGCCGGCAGGGGGAACATCAGGTGGGGCGGCTGCTTGAACTGGATGGTGATCTCGCTGGCCTTGGCCGCCAGCTGTTTGCCGGAGCGCAGGTAGAAGGGCACGCCCTGCCAGCGCCAGTTGTCGATGTAGAAGCGGATGGCGGCGTAGGTCTCTGTCTGCGAGGCCGGATCAATGCCCGGCTCGTCCAGGTAGCCGCGGTACTGGGCTCGCACCGTGTGCGGCGCAACATCATCCTGGTGGATGGGGCGGATGGCCCGCAGCAGCTTGACCTTCTCCTCGCGCTGCGCCTCGGCGTCGAACGAGGCCGGCGGCTCCATTGCCACCAACGACAACAGTTGCAGGATGTGGTTCTGGAACATGTCGCGTAGTGCGCCGACGCCGTCGTAGTATTTGGCGCGGCTGCCCACGCCCACACTCTCGGCCACGGTGATCTGTACGTGATCGACGATGTTGCGGTTCCACAGCGGCTCGTAGATGGCGTTGGCGAAGCGGGTGACCAGGATGTTCTGCACCGTTTCCTTGCCCAGGTAGTGGTCGATGCGGTAGATCTGGCTTTCGTCCAGCACCTGGTGGATGGACTGGTTGAGCGCCCGCGCTGAGGCTTCGTCGTCGCCGAAGGGCTTCTCGATGATCACGCGCCGCCAGGGGCGGGATGACCCGGCCCCACCATCCTCGGCCACCAGGCCGGCCGCGCCCAGGTTGGTGACGATGTCGGCGTAGAAGCGAGGTGGCGTCGCCAGGTAGAAGAGGCGATCGGCCGGACCAGCCTCCAGCGCAGTCAGCGCTTCACCCAGCGCCGCGAACGCGGCCGGGTCGGTGAAGTCACCGGACAGGTAGCTAAGGCGAGCGGCAAAGGCGTCCCACTCGGCGTCGTTGAAGGAGAAATCGGCGAACTGCTCGACGCCTGCGCGGCCGGCTCGGCGCAGGTCTTCGTCGCTCCATGACCGCGTGGCAAAGCCGATGATATGAAAGTCGTCGGGCAAACGGCCCTTGCGATACAAACTGAACAGTCCCGGGAGCAGCTTGCGCTGCGACAGATCGCCCGAGGCGCCAAAGATGATGACAGATGTTGACATGGTTGTCTCTTGTTAGGGGTGATGCGTGAATGGTGATCGGTAGACGGTGATCGGTGACTGTTCACTGATCACCGTCTACCGATTACCGGTTGCTTCATGCCGCTTTCTTGACGGCGTGTCCGCCGAACTGGTTGCGCAGTGCGGCCAGCAGCTTGTCAGAGAAGGGGGCTTCGTCCCGGGAGCGCAGGCGCCGCTGCAAAGCCATGGTGATTACCGGCGCGGCTACGTCCAGATCCACCGCCTCGAAGACGGTCCAACGCCCCTCGCCCGAATCGGGCACCCAGGCCTTGATATCGGTCAAGTCTTCGTCCTCGGCCAACGCGTTGGCCGTCAGATCCAGCAGCCAGGAGCGCACCACGCTGCCGGTGCGCCAGATCTCGGCGATCTGGTGCAGGCTGAGATCGAACTCCTTCTTGGCCTTCATGATCTCGAAACCCTCAGCGTAGGCCTGCATCAAGCCATACTCGATGCCGTTGTGGATCATCTTGACAAAGTGACCGGAGCCGGCCGGTCCGACGCGACCCCAGCCCTGGTCGGCTGCAGGCGCCAATGTCTCGAGAATGGGCCACAGACGCTCGACAACCTGCTCGTTGCCACCCACCATCATACTATAGCCCTCGGTCAGGCCCCAGACGCCGCCGCTGGTGCCCACGTCCACAAAGTGCAGCCCGCGGTCTTCCAGGCCAGCCGCGCGGCGCATGGAGTCCTTGTAGTTGCTGTTGCCGCCGTCGATGATGGTGTCGCCGGGCGCGAAGCGGTCGGCCAGGGCGTTGACCGTCGCCTCGGTGGGGTTGCCGGAGGGTACCATCACCCAGGCGACGCGCGGGGCGGGCAGCCTGGCCGCTACCTCGTCCAGGGTACGGGCGCCCACAGCGCCGATGGCTTCTGCGGCCTGGATGGCCGTCTCGTTGAGATCATAGGCGACCACTTCGTGGCCGCCGCGCAGCAAACGGGTCGCCATGTTGGCGCCCATCTTGCCTAAACCGATCATTGCAATTCTCATCTGTCTATGAAATCCTTTCGTCTTTGTAACGTCTGTAGTCTGGGTCGGTGACAACGACCGAGTTGTCGCTGCCGTAGGTATTGTGTACATGTGCATCGGCTTCCCGATCGTTCATCCACTCCTTGCCATCGGCCAGGTAGCGAAACTGGTACGTGCGGCGCGGCTCCAGATCGATCGTGATGCGCCAGATGCCCGATCCGTTGCGCCCAAAGGGATGCGACTGAATGTTCCACTGGTTGAAGTCGCCCACCAAAGTGATGTGGTCGGCCCAGATCGCGTCGGGCAGCGAGAAGGTGATCCGGGCCACCGATTGCCCGTCGACCTCCAGGAATGTCTTCTGGATCATCCCTGATCCTCCTGTATATGCGCCGCCGCCATCAGGGTCTGCGCCAGGGCGGGCAGCGTGGCCGGGTCATCCACGATCCAGCGCTCGTCCAGCAGTCCGCCGGCGTGCAGCGCCTCGCGGGTGAAGGGCGTGCTGACTGCGATCACGTGCATGCCGGCAGCCAGGGCCGCTTTGACACCGCTGGGCGAGTCCTCGATCACCAGGCATTCGTCCGGCAGCACGTCCAGCTCCCGTGCGACCAACAAGTAGATCTGCGGATCTGGCTTGCCATGATCCACGTCATCACGACTGGCCACGAAGTCGAACTCTCGCTGCAGATCCAGAACGGTCAGCACGTGCTGCACCTGCTGGCAGTAGGACATGGTAGCCAGACCTACTTTGCAGCCAGCCTGTCGCGCCGCGTGCAGCAGGGCAACGGTGTGCGGCCACTGGTTGCGTCGCAGCATAGCGGGGTCAGCCAACAAAGCATCGTAGTGACGTAGGCGAAGCTGGATGTAAGCCTGCCAGGGGGTGCTGACCCCGAACTCGGCCATGCGGGCTTCAGCCGCGCCGGCCAGCCTGAAGCGCTCAACCAGGGCTGTGGCCACCTCGTTGCGGGAGAGGCCGACCACATCCTTGAAAGCGGCAATGACCGCATCCTCAGTCACGGCGTCGGGCCGTAGTTCCCGCGCGGCCTGGGCGTAAGAGATGGCTTTCAGGCGTTCGGTCTGCACCAGGGTGCCGTCCAGGTCGAAAATCATGGCTCTAATCATGGCTGTGCGTTGGTGTTTCTACTGGGCTTCTGGGGCACGCATGGTCTGTTGGCTGCCCGGACTTTCGTTGCCAAGTGCGCATCAGAAGTTCGGGCAGCCAGCGGGTGTGCGGCTTTAGGGCACGATGGGGAAGCCATCGACCTCGTCGTTGTGGAACCAGATGAACTCATTGGAAGCATGCATGGCGCCGGCCGAGTCGAAGCGGTTGTTGGTGACGCTCCACTGGCTGCCGTCCCATGTCACCTCGGTGGCAAAGACCGGGGCGACGCCATAGGCTCCACCGGCCATGGGCGGCATCGGCATGCCGGGATAGGCGTAGTAGATCGGCGGATCTTCCTGCTCGAAGGGATCCTTGAGCGCATCGATGGGCGGCGCGGACTGCTGCAGGCCGCTCATGTTCACGGCGCTCTCGAAGAAGTCGGTGAAGATCGTCTCCACCTGGTTTTGATCGACGGCATCGCCAGCGAAGAGTTTGAGACTGTTGAGAGCGCCCATGATGATCGCCACGTCGTCGATGGTGTAGCTGTCCTGTCTGGTGAAGACGCCGTGCGACGGGTCATAGGCCGATTGCAGCCGATCGAAGGCCAGGCCGGCGATCGACAGATAACGCTGCTGTCCGGTGATGCGGTGAACTTCCAACAGGCCGCGGATGGCGTAGGCCCAATCCGAGGCGCTGAACTCGACCGCGGGCGTCGCGCCGGTCAGGGCAGTCTTGCTCACGATGGCCAGAGCGTTGCCGTGCCGGTGCAACTGCGCAACGGCCTGGGCTTGCCGACCGGCGTCATGTTGGGCGGCTGCGTACCAGGGCAACGCCTGCAAGGCCAGCGACAGTTCCTCGACGCCAGCCGGGCGGTGGGTGCGCAAGGCGCCGAACAGCATGTCCGACGCCGAGCGGAACATGGCAGCCGCGGCCGGATCAGCGTAGCGATTGGTCGTGCTGTGCAGCATCGTCGGAGCATCCAGGGCGCTGGCCAGGTCGCTGAGCGCCTCCAGCATAATCCACTGGCCGGCCCAATCCACCGCGCCATTGCTGTTGTGGATCAGCCCCTGACCGTCAGTCAGCATCTGCAGGGCGTACTGGGCCTGCATCTTGGCCTCGGCCATGATCACCATGCCGACGAAGCGCCACTGGGCACCGAAATCGTCGGTCGGCGTGCCGAAGTGGTCGTCCACGTGGAACTGCTTGGCCCACTCGATCTCCTTGATGATCGTCCAGCCCATGGCTGGGGTGGTGATAGTCGTGTCGAAGGTGGACGGATCCCAGCGCATGGTGCCGAAATCCCTCATAGTCATGTCGATTGGCTGGATGAAGTGTGGGTCGGCGCTGGCGAAGATGGTCTTGAGCAGGGCCGCGTTCATCGGCGGCATAGCCGTGTCGCCGTCGTTGGGATCGGCGTCCGCCATCTGGATCATCTGTTGGATCATGGCCATGTCGGGCATGAAGGTGTCGCCCAAGCCGGCCATCATGGTCAGGCTGCCCATGTTGTAGCGCGAATACCAGTAGCCCTCTTCCTCAGCCGCAGTGGCATCGAAGTCAGGATAGCCGCCGATCAGGACCGGGCCCTGAGCGAAAGCCGCCGACGGAATGAGCAGGCTCATGACGATGAGCAGGCTCCAGAAAACAGTGAGTTTACGCATAACGAAGGTCTCCATTCCATACAGTGGTTGCGAAGTGTCAGTAGGGCCGCCGTGGCGGGTCTCCAGCCTTGCCACTATCGGTCAGTTTCATGAACCAGCGCTGAATATTCTGTGACCGGTCTGTTGCTCCAGACGTGGCGAGGAAAGTAGCTCTTACCTGCAAAAGAAGTTGCCAACTCTTCGGAAGAGTTGGCAACTTTCTGCGGGCTGCACGGTGCTGAAAGGGGAGCTTTACGTCGCTACAGCAACCAGTCGAAGCGGTTCGATGCTGCTGTAGGCCGCTTCGTCCAACCGGCTGAGCTCCCAGTCTTCTTGCAGATTGAGCCAGAACAAGGGGCTTTGTCCGAATAATCTACCCAGCCGCATGGCCATGTCAGGCGTCACGCCTCGCTTGCCGCGACAGATTTCGCTGATCTTGGATTGCGCCATGTTCAGTCGCTGGGCAACCAGGGATTGGGTGATTGCGTTCTGATCGAGGATTTCCTGCAGGATTTCCCCGGGATGGACTGCAATGGCTCGTCGTGGTTGATACATGGTGGTAGCCTCCGTTACCTTTGTCCCGGTAGGTATTGCATTGCCATGATCGCATCATACCGCTATACGGTACAATCTGAAAATCGATCAGGTGTTTGGCGCTGGAACCATCAACCGGCGCAGCAGGAAAGCTGCGCCACGTCCTTTTCGAAGGTCTGCGCGGCCAGCTTCAGTCCCTCCACCTGCGTCAGGTAGGGGAAGAGCATCTCGCGCAGGTCGTCGACGGTGAAGCCGTAGCGCAGGCCCATGCGCACGGCCAGCGCGGCCGTCTGGATGATCTCGCCGCCCTCGGCCGCCAGCACGTGCGCGCCCAACAGCCGGCCCGAGTTGCCGTCGGCCACCAGCTTGATCAGCCCGCGCGTGTCGCGCGCGGCCAGCGCCCGCGGCACGTAGGCCAGCGGCAGCGTGGTCGCCTTGATCTCGTAGCCGCGCTCGACGGCCTGGGCTTCGGTCAGCCCCACCGTGGCCACCTGCGGATCGGTGAAGATCACGTCGGGCAGCACGCTCAGGTCAAGGCGCTTGTGGTTGCCCTCCAGCGCGTTGGCCGCGGCGATGCCGCCGCCGACCGCGGCCACGTAGACCAGCTTGGGATGCTGCGTCACGTCGCCGATGGCGTATATGCGCGGGTTGCTGGTCTGCATGAAGTCGTCCACCACGATGAAGCCGTCCTTGTCCAGCGTCACGCCGGCATCATCCAGACCCATGTTTGCCGTGTGCGGGACCCGGCCCACGGCCATCAGCACCTGCTCGGCGCGAAACTCGCGGCGCTGGCCGTCCACCTCGGCCGTGACCACCTTGTCGTCGCCCTCCTGGCGGATGGCCAGCGGGGTGACGCCGGTGTGGACGATCAATCCTTCGTCCCGCAGATAGCCGGCCAGGGCCTCGGCGATCTCCGGCTCGTGCTCGGGGATCAGCCGCGGGCTGCGCTGCAAGATCGTCACCTGTGTGCCGAAGCGGGCAAAGGTCTGCCCCAGTTCCAGAGCGATGGCCCGGCCGCCGATCACAAGGAGGGAACGCGGCTGCTGCGGCAGCGCCATGGCTGAGGTGCTGGTCAGCACGTCTATCTCCTCGATGCCGTCCAGAGGCAGGATGCGCGGCGCGGCGCCGCTGGCGATGACGACCAGGCCGGCCGTGAGCGTGCGGCCGTCGTCCAGGGCCACGCTGCCGTCGGGCTGCACGCGTCCCCGGCCCTGGATCAGCGTGATGCGGTCGCCGTAGGAGGCCAGCACGTCCTCATACTTGCCCTGACGCAGCTCGCCCACCAGGTCGTCCTTCTGGCCGACAACCGCGGGCCAGTCCAGGCCGAGCGCGGCCGTCTGCACGCCGGCGAAGGGGTGATGCCCCGCCCGGTGGTAGGCCTCTGCGGCCCGGATCAGCGCTTTGGAGGGCACGCAGCCGATGTTGACGCACGTGCCCCCGAGGACGCCGGCCTCGACGATGGCGACCCGCCTTCCCAGCTCGGCCGCCTTGATGGCCGCGGCCATGCCGCCGCCGCCCGTGCCGATGACTACCAGATCGAAGTCGAAGTCCTCCTTGGCCGCAGCCGGTGGCTCTGTCGCAGTGCTCGACCGCTGGCGCACGCTGGCATGGTAGCCCGCTTGCTGCACGGCGCTGAGCAACAGCGCCTCGTCCACGCCGGGTTGGGCCGACAAGATCGCCTTCTTCGACGTCCAGCCGGGCACCTCCACCTGCACGACGCCCTCGACCCCTTGCAGGGCCTGGGTGACGTGGTGGGCGCAGGTGTCGCAAGTCATGCCCAGCACGGCTAGTTCAATTTCCTGGGTTGGTTCTTGGTTGCTCATTGTTCAGTTTCCTTGACAATTGGTTGCTTTTCCAACGATGCGAGAAAGGGACACTCGCCTTCAGGTCCGCCCAGCGCGCAGGCGGCGATCAGCTCCGCCAGCGCGCCCTGGATCGCCTGCAGCGAGCGAATCTTCTCGGCCACGTCGGCCATCTTGCGCTCGGCCCGCTGGCGCACCACATCACAGGAGGTCTCGGCGTCCACGCGCAGCGCCAGCAATTCACCGATCTCTTCCAAAGTGAAGCCCAGGGCCTGCGCCTGCTTGATGAAACGCAGCCGCGCCACGCTCTGGTCGCCATACAGCCGGTAGCTCGACACTGTGCGCGGCGGCGCAGGCAACAGCCCGCGGCGCTCGTAATAGCGGACTGTCTCAATATTCACCTCGGCCAATTTGGCGATGCGTCCTATGGTTAGCAGTGATGGCATTTCCAGGCCTTTCTCGTCATGATGGAATCAGTATACACCCTGTACTATACTACAGAGTCAAGTACCAGTTTCTGTCCTTTTTCGGCAAAACTCGTGGAGTCGGCACGCGGAGCTACAAATCCACGCGCAGTGAGCACCCCCTGAGGCGACCTGTTTGCGTACAAGCCGCACCTGGGGGTGCTCACTGCGCGTGGACCAGTTAGGTTGGACGGGCGGGAGCGACGGACTCCATTGGCCGCCGCCCCGCCCCTGATAGTCAAGTGTTCACGTACCCCGGGGCCAGTCGCCAAACATACTGCTCACCGATCAGACCGGCACGGCGTCGGCCCGAGGCTGAAAGACGCCCTGGCTGGCAGAGAGCGCTGGCCTGGCGGCCAGCAGCTTCGCCCGCTTGGCCGCAACGCTGGCCAGCAAGGTCTCAAAGGACTTAGCGAAGGCCGCCACGCCGTCGTCCAGCAACTGGCCGGCGATGGCATCCAGGTCGATGCCCAGCTCGGCCAGGCGGTCCAGGTCGGCCAGCGCCTCATCCAGGTCCTGCTCCAGGGTCGCCGCCACACGACCGTGATCCAGGAAGGCGTCGAGCGTGGCCGGCGGCACGGTGTTGACCGTGTCGGGGCCGATCAGGGCATCCACGTAGAGAGTGTCGGGATAGGCCGGGTTCTTCGTTCCCGTGCTGGCCCACAGCGGGCGCTGCACACGCGCACCCTGCGCAACCAAGCGCGCCCAGCGCTGGCCGCCGAACAGCGCCTGGAAGCGGGCGTAAGCGGCTTTGGAGTTCGCAATGGCGATCTTGCCCTGCAACATTCGCTCGCCAAGTCTGTCCAGTTCGGCATCCACGGCTGTGTCCACGCGGCTGACGAAGAAAGATGCCACCGAGGCCACTCGGCTCAGATCGCCGCCTCTATCAGCCAACCGCTCCAGCCCGGCCAAATAGGCTTCGGCCACGGTTTCGTACTGCGCGGCTGAGAAGATTAGGGTGACGTTGACGCTGATGCCATCGCCGATCAGGGCGGTGACGGCCGGCAGGCCCGCGGCCGTGGCCGGCACCTTGATCATCACGTTGGGCCGGCCCAGCGCAGCGTGCAGCCGCCGGGCCTCGCTGATCGTGTTGGCGGTGTCGTGGGCCAGGGTGGGGCTGACCTCCAGGCTGACGAAGCCGTCGCGCCCAGCGCTCTGGTCGAACAACGGTCGAAGAATGTCGGCGGCCGCCTGGATGTCGGCCAGGGCCAGGGCCTCGTAGATTTCGTCCACGTCCTTGCCTGCCTCCACCAACGGGCGAAGGGCGGCGTCGTAGTCCGCGCTGCCGGCGATGGCCTTCTCGAAGATCGAGGGGTTCGAGGTGACGCCCCGTACGCCCTGATCGACCAGGTCCTGCAACTCGCCGTTCTGGATGAAGGCCCGGCGAATGAAGTCGAACCAGATGGACTGGCCGAGGTCGTGAAGTTGAGCCAAACGTTTGTCTGTCATGAGTGTTGTCCTCTCAAATACTCGTATGGAGTTGCCCGGCACTTTCCGTAGTGCCGGGCAACTGTCCTGCGCCTATTCTTGCGCGATTAACTTTCGGGCTGCGGCTGCAACTGCCTCCGCCGTGATGCCGAACTTCTCGTAGAGCACGTTAGCCGGGGCGCTGGCGCCGAAGCCATCCATGCCCACCACTGCGCCGTCCAGCCCGACGTAGCGCTCCCAGCCCAGCTTGAGGGCCGCTTCCACGGCCACTCTGGCCCGCACCTCTGTCGGCAGCACGCTTTCGCGATACTCGGCCGGCTGACGGTCGAACAGCTCCCAGCTAGGCATGGACACTACACGCACCGAGACGCCCCCGGTGGCCAGTTGCTTACCTGCGGCCAGGGCGAACTGCGTCTCGGAGCCGCTGCCGATCAGGATCACCTGCGGCTGGCTTGCCCCCGATTGCCAGAGGATGTAGGCGCCGCGCTGCAAGCCTTTGGCCTGCTGGCCGTCGTCATCGCTGAGCAGGGGCAGGGCCTGGCGGGAGAAGATGAGCGCTGTCGGCCCGCCGCGGTTGAGCAGCGCGGCCCGCCACGCCTCGGCCGTTTCGCGGGCATCCGCGGGGCGGATGACGGTGAGGTTGGGGATGGCCCGCAGCGAGAGCAAATGCTCCACCGGCTGGTGGGTCGGGCCGTCCTCGCCCAGGCCAATGCTGTCGTGGGTGAAGACGTAAAGGGCGCGAATGCCCATCAGCGCGGCCAGGCGCATAGGCGGCCGCATGTAGTCGGCGAACTGCAGGAAGGTGGCCGAATAGGGGATCAGGCCGCCGTGCAGGGCCATGCCGTTGACGATGGCGCCCATGGCATGTTCGCGCACGCCAAAGTGCATGTTGTGGCCGCAGTACTCGTCCCAGCCAAAGTCGCCATAGCCGGCCAGGTGGGTCTTGGTGCTGGGCGCCAGGTCAGCCGAGCCGCCGGTGAGGGCATGCACGCGCTGCACCAGGGCGTTGAGCACCTTGCCAGAGGACTCGCGCGAGGCCATGAGTGGCGTGCCGGCAGGGAAGAGATCGACCAAACCGGCATCCCAATCGGCCGGCAGGTCGCCGCGCAGTTGACCGACCAACTCGGCCGCTTCATCAGGATAGGCGGCAGCGTAAGCGGCAAACTGCTCTTGCCAGTCTTCCTCGGCGATCCGGCCGCGGGCCACGGCCTGGCCCATGTGCGCCTTGACCACATCAGGCACGTAGAAGGCCGGCTCCAGAGGCCAGTCCAGGACGCCCTTGGCTGCGCGCAGGCTGGCATCGCCCAGCGGCTCGCCATGCACCTTGGCCGTGCCCTGCTCAGGGCTGCCGAAACCGATCACCGTCTTGCAGACGATCAACGACGGGCGGGCGGCGTCAGCCTGGGCCTGCCGGATGGCCGCCTCGACCGCGCCCAGGTCGTTGCCGTCGATGGGTCCCAGCACCTGCCAGCCGTAAGCATCGAAGCGCCGGGCTACGTTTTCGGCGAAGGCCAGGTCGGTGCTGCCTTCGATCTGAATATCGTTGTCGTCGTAGAGAAAGATCAGCTTGCCCAGCTTGAGCGTGCCGGCCAGGCTGGCCGCTTCGCTGGCAACGCCCTCCTGCAGGTCGCCGTCAGAGACCAGGGCGTAGGTGTGGTGATCGATGATGGCGTGGCCGGGGCGGTTGTAGTGCTCGGCCAGCCAGCGCTCGGCCACGGCCATGCCCACGGCGTGGGCGAAGCCTTGGCCCAGCGGGCCGGTGGTCATCTCCACACCGGGAGTCTCGCCGTATTCGGGATGGCCCGGCGTCTTGCTGCCCCACTGGCGGAAGCTGCGCAGCTCCTCCAGGGGTAGGTCGTAGCCGGTCAGGTGCAGCAGGCCGTAGAGCAGCATGGAGGCGTGGCCGGGGGACAGCACGAAGCGGTCGCGGTCGGGCCAGGCCGGGTTGCGCGGGTTGTGCTTGAGGAAGCGCTGCCACAAGGTGTAGGCCAGCGGCGCCGCGCCCATGGGTGTGCCGGGGTGGCCCGATTTGGCCTTCTGTACGGCATCGGCCGCCAGAAAGCGCAGGGTATTGATGCTTAATTGGTCCAGGGTGGGTTGATCGTTCACAAAAGTCTCCTTGTCTTGATAGCTTGTCTCGTTCACCCACCTGGACGCGATCCGAGGTTGTGGTCTTACTTGGCGTTGTCTACACGGTTGAACAGCTGGCGCGTGAGTTGGCGAGGCCCGACGCTGGCCGAGCCTCGCATTTCTCGGTAATTTGTGGTGAGTAGCTACAGAAACGCCTGGCTGTGACGTCAGGCTTACCTGTTGGTTGGCTAAGGTGAAGACAGGTGCTCTGGATGATGCTTCCCCCTCTTCTGCCGAGGATCACCCCCGATGGTGATCGATGCCCCGGTAAGCTTTGATGAAACGCTCGATGCGTTCCTGGTCGAAGGCGTCGAAGGTGTCGATGCGGCCCCAGGCCGTCAGGGCAATGGTGGAGTCCATGTCGGGATAAGGCGCCAGGATCACTTGTTCGCTGTAGCGCGCAACGATCTCGCTGAGCTGAGCCACCAGATCGTCGCAGCCGTCGGGGCAGTTGTATTGCACCATGACGCCGCCGTCCTCCAGGTTGTGAAGCTGGAGTTCGTTGGGTACCGGTTCCGTATGGATGCCCCAGCGAGCGATGCTGCCCAGGTGCGGCCCGGAGGTGGGTGGCGTGGTGTTGTAGACAAACTGGCCCATCTGAGCTTCCGTGATGTGAGCGTTGCCTTGGGTGCGGACAGCCTCGCCGGGCGCGGGCGTGGCCAACGCCCGAATAACGAAAAAGGCCAGGATCGCAGCCAGAGCAATGCCGGCGGTGGTGTACACCAGCCGCTGACGGCGTTGCTTTTTGCGCCGCTCCTCCTGCGCGATTGCACGGCGGTTGCCTGTGCTAGACGAAGGTTCTTTGGGCGTTTTAGTTTTGGTTGTCATCAGTGTCCTCTCGAATCAGGGGATATCAGGTTGATGTATTGAGGCATTCTCGTTATCGGACCGCGACATCCGATCTTCTGTCACCAGGTTGTTGATCGTTTCCCGGCCAGGCTGATAGATGCCATCGAGTAAGGGCAAGGCCCAGAATATCAACGCGAAGCTGCCCAGTAAACCGGTGACCAAGCGCAGGATAGCGTTGAAGGAACTCCAGGCGTCCCCGGCGTAGAAGGTGGCCGGCAACGCGTTGCCGGTCAGCGCGGCCAGCCAGGCGTTGGTCTCCCGGAAGCCCACGCCGATGCCGGCCAGATCGCTGACCATGTGTGTCATGCCGTCCAAAGCAAGGGGCAGAAGCAACACCAGCAGCCAACGCCAGCTCAAGCGCCAACTGCTCCGCCTGATCGGGCCGCGCAACAGGACATAGAACAGACTGAAGAGGAAGAGACCACCGTAGAAGCTGACCATGCGGTCGGACCAGGCCAGTTTCCAGCCCATGTCGGCCGTGCCGACGAAGCCGCGCAGCCCCCAGACCGTCGCGGGTTCCGGCCAAACAGCCTGGACCTCGGCCAGGGAATAGCTCAGCTTGGGGCCGAAGAAGAACCAGGAGCGCTGCGGCATCTGGTGGCAGAAGGCGGCATAGAGCGTATAGATCAGCCGGCCGGGGCCGGTCCAGCCCCAATGCATGAAGAGCGGGGCCAGCCAGGGCGTCAGCGTCCAAACGCCCAGCGCCAGGATGAGAAGGGCTAGCCAACGGCGTCGGATAGTTTCATCGAGTCGAGCCATGATGTCAGGGGCTTTGCAGCGGATCGAACGCGCTGCTGGCCTGCTGGCGTTCGAGCTGTACAGGTGTCCACAGCGTGTGCAGGTAGGTGATGACCGCGACGATTTCCTTCGGGCTGAGCTGGTCGCCCAGGGCCGGCATGACCGCGCCGCCGTCGCGGATGAGGCGCTGGATCTGGCCATCCGGGTGATGCCAGGCGTGTTCCGTAGGGTCCAGCGCCGGCGCTTTGTATTGGTTGGCGTACCCCTCGCCGTCAGGGCCATGGCAGGCTGCGCAGGTGCGCAGGTAGACGTCGCGGCCAAGGGAGTTTCCGGCAACAGGTTGCTGCGCATTGGCGCCCGTTGCCGGCAGTTCTTGTCCGCGAGCGCAGCCAGCCAGGACCAGCAACGACAGCAGCACGATGGCTCTTCTCACTATCTCAGACCTCCAGACACCAAATCACGCCGCCGTCACGCCCAGTTTGACACGGCGCAAAAGCTGGGCATTGACGGCGACAATGATGGTGCTCAACGACATGAACAGCGCACCCACTGCCGGGGAGAGCAGGATGCCGAAGGCCGGATAGAGCACGCCGGCCGCCAGCGGGATGGCGATCACATTGTAGCCTGTGGCCCAGACCAGGTTCTCGATCATCTTGCGGTAGCTGGCCCGGCTTAGCTCGAAGATCTTGACCACGTCCAGCGGGTTGCTCTGCACCAGGATGATGCCCGCCGACTCCACGGCCACGTCGGTGCCGCTGCCGATGGCGATCCCAACATTGGCCCGCGTCAGGGCTGGCGCATCGTTGACGCCGTCGCCGACCATAGCCACCCGCCTGCCCTGGGCCTGCAACTCCGCCACCTTCTGGTCCTTGTGCTCCGGCAGCACTTCGGCGAAGACCTGGTCGATGCCCAGTTCGTCGGCCACGGCTTGGGCCACGGCCTGGCTGTCGCCAGTGAGCATGGCCACCTGCACGCCCAGCTCGTGCAGCCGCTGCACAGCTTGCCGGCTTTCGGGCCGGATAACATCGGCCAGGGCGAAGGCGGCGGCGATCTGGCCATCATGCACCAGGTAGATCACGCTCTGGCCTTTGCGCCCGGCTTCCTGCGTGAAGGCAGCGATGGGACCGGCAAGGCGCAGTTCCAGCATCTCCAACAGGCGGGGGCCGCCGGCGTAAGCGGTTTGACCATTCACGCTGGCTCGGACGCCACGGCCTTTGAGCGCCTCGAAGCTGCTTACCGCGGGCAGGGCCAGCTCGCGCTCGGCCGCGGTCTGGCGGATGGCTTTGGCTACCATGTGCTCAGAGTCGCCTTCGATGGCTGCCGCCAGCGCCAGGGCATCCTGTTCCGTCCAATTGTCAGCGGCCTTGACGCCCACCACACCGAACTCGCCCTTGGTCAGCGTGCCGGTCTTGTCGAAGATCACCACGTCCAGATTGCGAGCCTCTTCCAGAGCCAGACGGTCCCGGACCAGGATGCCGTTGTTGGCGGCCAGGCCGGTGCTGATGGCCACCACCAGCGGGATCGCCAGACCCAGCGCGTGGGGGCAGGCGATGACCAGCACAGTAGCCACGCGTGTGACCACTTCTACGTTGAAGCCAGCGCCGATGGTCCAGGCGATGGCCGTCAGGAAGGCGGCGGCCAGCGCGATGTAAAACAGCCAGCCAGCGGCCCTGTCAGCCAGGATCTGGGTGCGGGATTTGCTCTGCTGAGCCTGTTCCACCAGGCGCATGATCCCGGCCAGGGTTGTCTGATCGCCGGTAGCGCCGACCCGGATGCGCAGGCTGCCGTCGCCATTGATCGTTCCTGCAATCGCTTTGTCCCCAGGCCGCTTCTTGACCGGCTTAGACTCGCCGGTGATCATGGCCTGGTTGACGTCGGACTCGCCCTCTTCCACCAGGCCATCGACCGGAATGCTGGCGCCGGGCCGCACCAGTACCAGATCGTCCGTGCCCAGGTCGCCGGTGGAGATGGTCTCGACGCGGCCATCCGGGCCGATGCGCTCGGCTTCGTCGGGCATCAGCCGGGCCAGTTCCTGCAAGGCGCCGGAGGCCTGGCGCACGCTGCGCATCTCCAGCCAGTGGCCCAGCAGCATGATGTCGATCAGCGTGACCAGCTCCCAGAAGAAGCCCCCCTGAGGATCGACCAACAGCGCGATCAGGCTATAGGCGTAGGCGACGATGATGGCCAGGGAAATCAGGGTCATCATCCCCGGCTGGCGGTTGCGCAGCTCGGGCCGGGCCATCTGCAGGAAAGGCAGGCCGCCGTAGAAGAACACGATCGTGGCGAACACCGGTCCAATCCACCGGCTGCCGGGGAACTCTGGCATGGTGAAACCAAACCAGCCCTGCAGCATGGGGCTGTAGAGCAACACCGGGATGCTCAAGAGCAGCGAGACCCAGAAGCGGTTGCGGAACATGAGCTCGTGGCCGCTGTGGTCGACCCCGTGGCCATCGTGGCCATCGTGGCCGGCCCCGCTCGTGGGCGCGCCGTGATCCATGGCATGGCCGGCGTGGGGATCGCTGTGGCCAGCGTGGATATCGTGGCTCTGTGTGTGACCGGTGTGGTTCACCGGCCTGTGATCGTGATCCATTTCCTTTACTGCACCGGCAAGATGACATCCTGGCGGAGGAGCAGGCCGTCTTCGTTGCGCACCTCCACTGTTACTTTCCATTCGCCGCTCATGGAGAAGGGCGCAAAAGTTGCGTAGCGTCCTTCTCCCTGTTCGATGGCCTCGCCCTGCATTACACCCATGCTGTGGCCGACCATGTCGGCGAGGATGTTGACGGTGGCCCCGGTCAGCGGCTGGCCGCCCGCGTCCAGGGCGTCGATAATTAGTTCAGTCTGCACGTTGCTGGTGGGTGGACTAGGGTTGGTGCTGAGGCTGATCTGCGGCTGGCCAGAGCCGGCCGGGGTCGGTGTGGCTGCCGGCGCGCAGGCGCTGATCAGGAGGACGGCAACCATCAGCACAGTGAAGATGAGAGACTTGAGTTGCATCACATTTCCTTCTATAGGCATTAGGTCTACCACGAGACGTAAGGTTGATTCCCAGCAAGCGCTGCAAAGCCCCTCTGAGGCGTTGCAGCGCTTGCTGCGGGCGAAGGGTGACCCTTCAACAGCAAGGCGAGCGCCAGCCTAACTTGCCAGAGCCATGATGACCATCTGGGCGTGCATGATCATGTGTTCGGCGTGCATGGGGTCGATATGCACACCCGCCTGTGCCTGTACCTGATTGACAAAAGCATTCAGCAGGTTGATCGCCACATCCGGTTGGCCGCGATCCAGGGCAGCTTGCGCGCCGTCGAGCTTTGCCTGCAACGCATTGGCAATGTCAGCGTTGGTGATATGTCCCATCTCCAGCGCGTGGTGGACGCAGTGCTGGAGCGACTCGACGGTGTTCATCTCATGAGCACACATGTGTTCTTCGCTGGCAAAGGCCGGCGCCGCCAAGGCGGCGGTGAGCAAGGCAAGAAGAAGAAAGACAGACAACATCCGATTACGCACAATAGACCTCCTTGTTGGTCCAGGTTTGATTGGGGTCGCAAGGTTGCGACCTATTTACGCTTCTACCTCGATCATCATCATCAGACCGCCTGGCTCCTCGCCGTCGTTGGTGGTGTGATGCGAGATGTGGCAGTGTAGCATCCATACGCCTGGCTCGGTGGCGACGAACTCGATGTCGTAGCGTTCGCCGGGAGCCACCGACACCGTATCCTTGGTCAGTTGTGCCCCCTCCGGCACAGGGTGGCCGTCGGTCGCCACAATCTTAAACGGCACACCGTGCAGGTGCATGGGATGGATGAACTGGCCTACGGCGACAAAGCGCAGCCTCACCTTGTCGCCTACCTTGACCTTAAGGGTCTCGGTGGCCGGAAACGCTTTGCCGTTGATGGTGAAGTAGTTCGGGTCCATGCCGCCCATGGGCATGGCGCCGAAGGTTTGGTTGTTGACAAAGCGCCACTCGTTGAGCACCAGCACCTGGTCCACGTCGGGCGGGTCCGCTTCAGGCGTCGCCGGGTCGATGATGAACGCCCCGTGCAGCCCAGCGCCGATCTGGATGTCTGGCTCGACGTGGCTGTGATACCAGTAGGTGCCAGCCGGCTTGGCCTCGAACTCGTAAACGAAGGTCTCACCGGGCGCAATCGGCGGCTGGGTCACATCCGGCACGCCGTCCATGGCGTTGGGCACCGCGATGCCGTGCCAGTGGATCGTGGTATCATCGGGTAGGTCGTTGCGCACGATGAAACGCACGCGGTCGCCCTCGGTGACGCGGATCAGCGGGCCGGGCACCATGCCGTTGTAGGTCCAGGCCACCTGTTCGACGCCATCCAGAAAGGTCCAGCGCACAGGCTGGGCAGTGATCTCGAAAACCTTAACGCCGTCTTCCTCACGATAGGGCAGAGGCTGGTTGCCTTGGCTCACCGTCGCTGCCGGAACGTCCTTGTCAGGCAGGGCAGCCATCATATGGGCCATGCCTGGTGAGATGGTGGGTGCAGTCATCATGCTGGGCATCGGCGTCGGGGCTGCCGCAAGAGCAGATTCTGCCTGCGGCGAGGATCCCGCCGCGCAGCCCGCCAAGGCCACTACCGTCACCACCAGCAAACCAAGCCACAGAAAATGTCGATTGATTTTTACCACCGTCGTTTCGCCTCCTACCATCTATCTCAGTTGCTCGCGCATCTCTTGGAACTCAGTTGTGGAAATTTCGCCCTGGGCATAGCGTCGCTTGAGGATCTCCTCGGGCGACGCCGGGACCTCGCTGCGGTCGCTGCCGTCCGGCGGCGACCAAGCTCGGGTCGTCTGCGGGAAAAGACGGCTGATCAGCCAGACGGCGCCGGCAATGATCAGCACCCAGAACAGAATCATGAAAATCAGGCCGAAGCCTCCAAAACCCATACCCATCATGGCCGGTTACCTCCTTTCGCACGAAACTGCGTGCTGCGGACGACTTGTTGACAGGCCCCAGTATAGTCCCCGATGTTGACAGATCAATGAAGCGAATATGACAGTTGTGTGAAGGCGTCGTAGAGGCGCCCGGCACTTGACCCCAAAGTGCCGGGCGCCTGTCAACGCTAGGACGTGAGAGGCAAGGTGAAGAAAAAGCTGCTGCCCTGGCCAGGGCCGGGGCTCTCTGCCCAAATGCGGCCGCCGTGAGCTTCCACCAGGTGTTTGCTGATGGTCAGGCCGATGCCGCTGCCGCCGCCGGCCCTTGAGCGCGATTTGTCCACCCGATAAAAGCGCTCGAAGACGTGGGGCAAATCGCCCCTGGCGATGCCGATGCCGTTGTCTGTGATGGCGACCAACACATGGTCATGCTGGCGGCTGGCCCGGACGACGACTGCGCCGCCCGGCGGCGTGTACTGCAAGGCGTTGCCCAGCAGGTTGAGCAGCACCTGCATGATGCGGCCTGGATCGACGAACACGGCGGGCAAGTCTGCACCCGCGGCGCTTGTCAAGCTGACGTCCTTGTCCTCGAACTGAGGCCCTAGCCGTTCGACCGCGGCGTCGATCAATGCAGAGATCGCGCTTCCTTGGCATTTGATCGGGATCTGGCCGGCTTCGGCCCGGCTCAGTTCCTCCAGGTCTTGCACCAGGCGCTGCAAACGCGCCGTCTCGCGCTGGGCGCTCAAAAAGGTAGCCGCTTCAGGCGCCACAACGCCATCGGTCAGGGCTTCCAGGGTGCTGCGGATGCTGCTTAACGGCGTGCGCAACTCGTGGGCGACGTTGCCGATCAGCTCCAGGCGGCGCTGCTCGGTCTGTTCCAGGGCCTCGGCCATGCGGTTGAAAGACATAGCCAGATCACCCAGTTCATCAGGGCTGATCGCCTGGACGCGTTGATGATAATCCCCGCCGGCGATGCGCCGGCTGGCCTGCGTCATGGCTTGCAGCGGCCCAATGATACGCCGGGTGGTGATAGCGCTGACAATCACGGCGGCAGCAATGCCGGCCAGCGTCGCCACCAGGATGACCTCGTTGACCGCAGCGTGGAAGCTGGCGTTCAGATCGGACGCCTGTTGCGGCCCGCCGCGCAACGCTGCCTCCATATCAGCGATGTGGTGTTGGATGGCGGTTACCGCGTGGAAGTTGGCTGTCGCCGCCAGCACGACAAAAGCAACCGCAATGATCAGCAAATAGGAGATGAGAAGCTTCCATCCCAGGCTGCGGCGCAGCGCGTCCAGTAGCTTCATTGCGGCGTATCCTCGAAACGGTAGCCGGCCCCGCGCACGGTGACGATCAGCGCCGGCGCGTCGGGATCATCTTCGACTTTCTTGCGGATCCGGCCGATGTGGACGTCCACCACCCGCTCGTCGCCGTAGTAGTCGTAGCCCCAGACCTGCTCGATGATCTGTTCCCGGCTCAGGACGCTGCCGCGATGCCGGGCCAGCGCGTGCAGCAGGTCGAACTCGATGGCTGTCAGTTCCACCGGTTCGCCGTCCTTCCAGACCTGGCGCGCATCCACGTCGATGCGCAGGCGACGAAAAACCAGGACAGGCTCGCCGGGGCCGCTGCCCCGCCCGCGGCGCAGGATCGCCTTGACGCGGGCTGTCAGCTCGCGCGGGCTGAAGGGCTTGGTCAGGTAGTCGTCGGCGCCCACGGTCAGGCCGACGATCTTGTCGGTTTCATCGGCGCGTGCCGTCAACAGCAGCACGTAGACGTCGGACTCCTGGCGCAGTTGGCGCAGCACCTCCAGGCCGTCCAGGCCGGGCAGCATGATGTCCAGCACGATCAAGTCGGGCTGCAAGACGCGCGCCGCCTTCAGCCCGGCCAGCCCATCGGCCGCAGTGTGGACGGCATAGCCTTCCCGCTCCAGGTAGGCCCGGATGACTTCGCTTACCTTTGGTTCGTCTTCGACCACGAGAATCGTGCGGTTCATAGGGAGCAGTATAGCATGATGCAGAGAACTTGGGAAGCGATTGAGCGCTGAAGCGCCGGGCGCTTGATCGATCAAACACCCGGCGCTTTTGACTGGGCAGCCGCAAGCCAGCGACTTCACCCAATCATGCAGTTACCCAGTCACCCAGTCCCTCACTCATGTTCGCCGGTCATCTCGACAAAGTCGCCATGCCAGCTGTGATACCAAACCTGGCCCGTGGAACCGTTGACGCTGAGCATTCCGCTGATCTCGCCATCGGTCAGCGTGTGAATGGTGTAGTAGCCGTAGAAAGGCTCGGCCTCGTCGCCGGCCATCACGCCCGTCAGGTTTGCGTCCAGCCAATCCTGGGCCGCGACGATGGCTTCCCCAGAGCTGACAGCTACGTCGCCGCTGGGGAGACGGAAGCCGCCCATCATACCCCGACCCATCATGCCCATGCCGCCCTGGACCATGTGGCCATACTTTGCGTTCCACATCATGTTCGGGCCGGGCTCTGGATGGACGGCGCCGCTAACGGGATCGATCAGCAGTTCCATGGCCCCAATGCCGGTGCTCGTTTCGTGAACTTCGACGTAGAAGTTGTTGCTGAACTGCATGATCTCAGCGATCTCCAGATCGGGGTTGCCGTAATCGCTCAGGTATTGCTCGGCAACCGCCTGGGCGTCATCCAGAGTCAACGACTGGCCCGTGGGATTGGCCTGACCCCACAGCGGGCACTGCGAGGGATCCATCGCGCCTGGACCCCAGCCATGGCCACCCATCATGCCCATGCCGAAACGACCCATCATACCTCTGACACCATTCCAGAAGCCGCCGCCCATCATGTCAGAACCACAGTCAGTCGGAGCAGACTGGCTCCAGTTGCCGTTGCCCATCATGCCTTGGCCCCAATTGCTGCCGGAGCGCCAGGGCATCTGCCCCTGAGCCAGCGCAGCGCCGGCCAGCAAACCCACCAACAACAGCGCGGCCAGGCTGGCGCTGAACAGGGTTTTTGTTTTCTTGCTCATCATTACCTCCATCGGTGTGTCGGCCGGCTGCTCTAGCGGAGCAAGCCGGTGTTGATGCGTCAGTGTCCTCATTCTATGCCCGCATTATGACAGAAATGTGAAGGCCCAATGGACGTTGCGTAACAAAAAAGCCAGAATCTGTTGTGGTCAGAGACATTGTGCATTGAATGATCGCGAGGCGTCCCGCCGGGTTGGCTGCGAGTCAGCCGCCAGAGCCGGGCGGGGCGCCCTGGAGATCGTGGAATCGCTGCATCATCTATCTGACCACAACAAAAGACGGGAAATCAAGGGACCGGGGGAGCTTAGGGAGCTGGTGGCACGGAGCCGTTCAAGTTCCACCGAGCTCCCCTGGGTTCCTCTCCGCTCCTCACAGCGCCGGCGGCAAGATACCCACCGCGTACAAAATAGCCTCGACCTGCCAGGTGGCCAGGCGATAGCACACCCGCTGCCCTTTGGGATCGCCGGTCACCAGACCAGCCTGGCGCAGGACGGCCAGTTGCTGCGAGACGTAGGGCTGCGGCCGGCCGCACAGGCTGACCAAGGTGTTGACGTCGCAGACCTGCCCGCCGGCCAACGCCACTAGCAAGCGCAGCCGGCAGGGATGGGACAGCGTATGAAAGATGGATGCCGCCTGCTGCAGCGCAGCTTCCTCGATGGAGGGGGCTACCAGTTCCGTCGCAGTGTCGGCAATGCACGCCATCTCAGAAGTCCTCCTCGTCGTTTCAGGAGAAGCCAGGCAGCACGTCAGGTTATTCATCGTCGTCAGTCGCCGCAATGGCCTGCACGGCTGGTTCGATGCTCAGCAACAGCAAGAGCGTGATGATCACAGCCGAGGTCAGGCACCAGATGCAGACCGCCCGGATCACGAAGGGCTCCAGGTAGGTCAGGTAGAGCGAGAAGAGCACGCCGAACAGAGTGAAGACGAACAGGGCGATGGACGCCAGCTGGGCCAGGGCCTCGCTGCCGCGCCGGCTGACCAGCCAGGCCACCAGGATGATCACGTAGCCCACGGCGCCCACCACGCCCACCGGTAGCACGCCGAAAAGGCGGGAGTAGGGGCTGCTCTGCACCGTGTTGCAGTCGCCCACCGGTCCACAGACGGCCTCGACCATCTGGGTCTCGACGTAGGACAGGTACAGCGCCACGCCCAGCCCCAGCACAATCAGCAGTGGATAGAGCCAGGGCGCGCGCTGGGCCACCGCTCCGGCTACGCCGGATGCGCCGCGTGTCAGGCTGACCCCTGTGTAGATCAGCGACGCGACCATGCCAACCATGATGGCGATGGCGAGGCCAAAGCCGTTGGGCCGCACGGGCGCGATCGCCCCCAACTCCGCAGCGAAGTCAGCATCAAGCTGCAGCAGGCTGGGTTGCTCAGCGCCGCCAGCCGCCAGGGTTTGAGCCACCAGCGCCGGCATCTGCTGCGGGATCTGCTGCGAGCCGACCAGCACCTGCTCGTTCATGATCAACAAGGGCACG
Organism: Anaerolinea sp.; assembly: GCA_014879765.1. Taxonomy (GTDB): domain Bacteria; phylum Chloroflexota; class Anaerolineae; order JAAEKA01; family JAAEKA01; genus JAAEKA01. The sequence continues at coordinate 37,990 of JACSRL010000495.1, forward strand.
CCGACTTGCTCCTTGGGCACGCCGTGGGCCGCCGCTGTCGCGTAGAGTTGGTCGGTATCCTCCAGCGTCACGACTTCGATCAACTTGATCTCCAGTTGGCTGCCGTACTGCGCCTGCAAGGCGGGCAGCACGCCGTTCAACACATCCTCGCAGTGGCCGCAACCCTCCATCCAGTACATCACGCCGCGCGCCACCGGCGGCTGCGGCGCAGTCTCGCGTGCATCGATGGCGATCGGCGCGGCATACACAGGCAGCGGCGTTGCCGCCGCCATCGCCAGTGTCGCCACGCAGGCTAAAGCAATGCTCAAGATCGTCCAGTTGCGCAACTCAGCTTTCTCCTTGTTTTGGCTGTACGAACAGCGCTGCGGCCGCAGCCTCGTTCACCCGGCACTGCGGCTGGATCAACAGGTCGAAGGGATTGATCGCCTGGCCGTCGACCAGGATGCCGGGCGAGGATCGCAACTGGTAGCGCTCGGCCAGCGCCTGGCCCTCGTCACTCTCCAGGTCGATGCGGGTGAAGGGAATGGCGTGCTGTTCCAGGTAGCCCAGGATCTTACGGCTGCGCCGGCAGCCCTGGGCGGGAAGAATCGTGACTTCAGGCATAAGTCTTCCTATCGAAACGCCGGCATGTCGCCCAGCATCGCCTGCAGCTCGGCCAACTGGCCGGCATAGGCCGGCTCCAGCAGCGGCGGGCACTCGGCCGGCTTCTGCTGGCCGGCGATCAGCTTCAGAGCGAAGGTGAAGCAGGTCGGCTGGCCGCAGAGGCGGCAATTGGTGCCGGGCAGGAGCTTGAAGGCAGCCATGGGCGCCGGCCGTTGGCGCGCCTCGAAGTCGGGCTCGATCTCGTTGCGGCGCTCCCAGGCGCGGTTGACCAGCTTGACCAGACCATCGACCTCATCGACCGCGGCCTGCCGGTCCTCCACGTTGCTGACGGCGATGCGATCGGCCTGGAAGACGACGAAGTGGCCGGCCTTGCGCCAACTCAGGGCCGGCACAGCCGGGTTGTAGAGCGCGCCGCGCAGGGTGGCGTTGAGGTAGGGCAACGCCTCGCGGATGTCGACCGGCACAAAGGCCATGGCGCTGATGAACCTTAAGAATTTATTTCGGTAATTGTGATTTTTGTGGCATAATGGCCATCAGGAGGTGGCTGCTATGCCCAAACGTCGCTATGTTGACCTGAAACCTGCCAATGTGCAGGAGCTGGAGGCCATCAGGGATCGCCATCCCAAGGCCTACATGCGTGAGCGAGCCACGGCCTTGTTGAAGATCAACGCTGGGACTTCACCGCATCAGGTGGCGCGGCATGGTCTTCTGAAGTCAAGAGATCCGGACACGATCTACCAGTGGATCGACCGCTTTGAAGATGAAGGCGTTGCAGGTCTGGTGATCCGGCAGGGTCGTGGGCGCAAGCCCGCTTTTTCCCCCTCAGCACGAGAAAGCCGAGGAGGCGAAGCAAGCGATCTTACTGATCCTTAGACGGTGTCCCAGCCAATTCAACCATCAGCGTAGTCGTTGGACGTTGTCCATGCTGATGCAGAGCTGTGAGTGGTTGGATGTCACCACCGAGGGTGGCATGAGCCAGATCTTGAAGCGTCTGCACATCAGTTACAAACGTGGTCGCGACTACGTGCACAGTCCGGACCCAGATTATGAGCAGAAACGCAAGCTGATCAAGCAGGTGCAAGAACGTTGTCAGGCTGATCCAGAACGTTTTGTGTTCCTCTATCAGGATGAGCTGACCTACTATCGCCAGCCCACCCTAGCTTGTGCCTACGAAGCTGCAGGCCACCAACAACCTCTGGCTCAACGCAGCCATAGGTCCAACACTGCACATCGCATTGTGGCAGCGATGAATGGTGTGACCGGCCAGGTGACCTATCGCCAACGTTCTCATACCGACACCAAGTGCTTGTCTGCCTTCTGGTACGACCTGCGTCAGGCCTATGCGGATGCCGAGATCATCTATGTGGTGCTCGACAACTGGCCTGTCCACTTCCATCCCGATGTGTTGGCGCCGTTCCAAGCGCAAGATTTGCCCTGGCCACCCAAGTTGCCAGCGAATTGGCCTAAAGAACCCTGTGCAAAAGTCACTCAGGACAACCTGCCGATCCAGTTGCTCTGTCTGCCAACCTATGCCTCTTGGCTCAATCCCATTGAGAAGCTCTGGCGCTGGCTCAAACAGGACATTCTCCATCTTCATCGGCTCAGCGACGATTGGCCAGTTCTGAACCAACAGGTAGCCCAATTTCTGAACAAATTCGGACAGGGCTCTCCTGAGCTTCTCCGCTACACCGGCCTATTACCGCCTTAAATTCTTAAGGTTCATAAGCGCTCAGCGCCCGGCTCGCAGGGCGGCGTGAAGACGTCGAGTTCATAGCTAGGTATCAACATGCTGCCTCCTATGTTTAGCGATCGTAGCCCGAACACGGAATGCACATGATCTTGTCGCCCACGACGCGGCGGTAGGCGTGAGCCACCAGCTCGCCGCACTGGTCACACTTGGCGAAGCCCATTACCTCGGGCAGCCAGTTGTAGGGATAGTCGAAGACCGGGCCGACGGTCAGGATTTCGCTCTCCGGCGCGTTCCAGACCAGGTCCACCAGCTCCATCTGGTCCTCTTCAGAGATCTCGTCGGGCGAGACGCCAGCCGCGCGCTGCTGCATGAAGGCCGACGCGGCGATCTGCTTCTGCAAGGTTGGCTTGTAGGAGACGCGCACGGCCCGCTCGCCATCCTTGTCGATCACGGTCACAGCCAGCTTGCCCAGCGGGTTCTTGCGCAGATTGCCCTTGCCGAAGGTGCAGCCGGTGGTGTATTGCACGCCGTCGCCGAAGCACATGCCGCCGTGCTCCTGGCCGGTCTCGATGATGGCGTAGAGCTGTGTGCCGCCGCTGCGCTTGACGTCCAGCGCCCGCAGCGCGGCCAAACCCACGCGCACGCCGGCCACGCTGGCCCAGCAGCGGTGGCCGTGAAACTTTAACGTGTCGGTCAAGATCTGAGTGTCGTTCATGATAGGTCCTTTCAAGCGACGGGATGTGCGCGCTATTGGGCAGCGACGGGCTCGAGCAGCGCGCAGATTTGCTTCACGGTCAACACGCGACCGGCGCTGACGAGCTTGCCGTCGATAGCCAAGCCGGGCGTCAAGAAAATGCCATAGGCCATGATCGCTTTGTAATCGTGAATGTGCCGGACAGTAGCATCGAGACCGATTTGCTCCACAGCCAGCTCGGCGCGCGTCAGCAGTACCTCGCAGGTAAAGCAGCCAGGTCCCAAGATGTTGATCTCCATCTTATGCTCCTTTGGGCAGTTCACATCACACCCAACAAGATCAAGGCGCGCTGCACGGCCAGCAGCACCAGGAATCCAGCGAAGATGCGGCTGAGAGTCAACGACTTGACCCGCTTAGCCATGAAGCGCGCGCCTAGCCAGGCGCCGATCACGGCCGTGATCGAGGTCAGGATCAGCATCAGCCAGTCGAACTGCGCGTCGCCCATGTGTGCCGCGAACGCCGTGAATGAGGGCACCGTCACGATCACCGAGTTGGTGGCAGCGGCGATGCGCGCTGTGTAGCCTACCATCACCAGCGTGGGCATCATCAGGAAGCCGGGGCCAACGCCCAGAAAGCCGGCGAAGATGCCGATCAGCCCCGAGAAGAAGCCGGCCTTGACCCGCGTGCGGTCGCTGATCTCCAGGGCTTTGCTGTCGTCCATCTTGGGCGGGAAGGCCATACGGAAGGCCAGGAAGACCAGGACGCCGACGTACATCCACCAGACGATCTCAACGCTGACGAACTGCAACAGCCAGACGCCGATGGGCGCGACGATGGCGGTGATGATCACCAGCGGGAGGGCCGTGCGCCAGTCCACCATGCCGGCGCGGGCAAAGGTGATCGCCCCAGCGATGGCGGTCAGGCCATTGAGCCACAGCGACCAGGGCATGATGACGTGTTTGAGGTCGAAGCCGAACAGACCCAGCACGGGTGTAGCGATGAAAGCCACGCCCAGGCCCAACATGCCGGCCAGAAACGAAAGGACAAAAAGCAGTGCGCTGAGAATGACGTAGAGCATGGAGATCTCCTTGCTCGTAAGCCTCAACTGGAGGCAGGCAGGAATTGGTCGATGGCGTCCATGGCGTGGGCAGCGTAGATCGAAGCCGGGCCGCCGCCCATCATCAGGGCGACGCCGATGGTCTCCAGCAGCTCGGCGCGGCTGGCGCCGGCCGCCACCGCGTCGTGGGTGTGATAGGCGATGCAGCCGTCGCAGTGAACGGCGATGCCGATGGCCAGGGCCATCAGCTCTTTGGTCTTGGCGTCCAGCGCGCCGGCCTCGACTGCCTTTTTGTGCAGGCGGGCAAAGCCGGTCATGGGGCCGGGAAGCTCCCGTCCCAGTTGCGCCAGGCGCTGTTCCAGGTGTTGGTGGTAAGCAACGTAGTCAGTGGTCATGATGTCCTCAATTCTGTGTTCGCAGACTTCGGAAGTCGCCGGTCTTAACCCAGCAAAGCCAGTTTGCATCCGGTGACTTCCGAAGTCTCGGGTCCTAGGCCGCCAGCGCCGGCTCGAACAGGTCCGTCCAGCCTGTGCCGTTGGCAGATATGGGCCGGGCCAGGGTGAAGTATTCGTGACAGGCGAGGCGCTCGGCTTCGGCCTCAGGCGGCCCGGAGAAGGGCGGATTCTGGCTGGCGTGGCACTGCATCGCGCGCACCTTGGCCAGCAGGTGGTCGGCGATGTCGATAGCCGCCACCGGGCCGCCGGCCAGCTCGCGGCCGGGAACCACGCCGCAGCCCTGCAAGGTCGCCTCGGAGGGCGCCAGATAGTAGAGCCGTGCGGACAGCCCGGCTTGGTCGAAGGCGGCTGTGGTGAAACGGTGGATGGCCAGGTGATCCGGGTGGCCGGAGATGCCGTCGGGGCCGAAAGTGATCACGGCCTCCGGCTGCAAGGCCCTTATTATATCGACCAGTTGGCCAACAATCGTGGCAGGGTCGGCGGCTGCCAACTGGCCGTCAAGATAGCCCAGAAAGCGCACGCCGGCCAGCCCCAGCGCAGTGCCTGCAGCCTGTAGCTCCTGACTGCGCACCTGCGCCGTCTCCTCGGCAGACAGCTGGGGGATGCCGGCTTCGCCGCGTGTGGCGCAGACCAGCGTCACCCGCGCGCCCTGCGCTGCGTACTTAGCCAGCGTGCCGCCCATGGGAAAGCTCTCATCGTCAGGGTGGGCCAGCACGACCAATACGGTTGGCGTGTTCGATGTAGCGTCCATCACTCATTTCCAGTTGGCTTTGTACGACCAAATCACTCAATATGCGGTTTATTGCATGTAAAAAGACCTGCGAAAACCCTGCGACACCAGGTCGCAAGGTGTTGCCCTTAATTAACCGCAGCAGCGCTGGCCAGCCAGCCGCTGATATCGGCCACGCTGGGAATGCGACCGCCGGCGACCAGCTTGCCTTCGATCACCAGGCCGGGCGTGAAGAGCAGGCCGTATTTGGGGTACTCGGCACGGTCGGTGACGTGTTCGATCTCGGCTTCCAGGCCCAACTGGGCCACGGCCTCCCTGGCGTGCTCCTCGACCAGATGGCAGTTGTTGCAGCCAGGGCCGAGGACTTTGATGTTGATGGGCATGGGGATGTCTCCTTGACGAACGGCATGTGAGGAGGCGTAACCCGTAATGCGTATTCCGTAATCGGAATGGAGCAACCTGGCTGCTTCATCCGGGTTACGAGTTACGTGTTACGCATTACTCGCTACGCACCCTGCTGATCGATAAGCACGATAATCTTCGGTTCGACAACAATCTCGCTCTTGACCGAGTTCGCCACCAGGCTGTACTTCTGGGCCGAAGCCAGGGCGCGGTGGATGCGCTTTTCGGTGGCGGCAGCGTCTTCGCCGGTCGCGGGGCGCACGGTGATCTCCGGGTAGAAATAGAGGTGGGTGAAGATCTCGGTGCGGTCCAGCTCGATCTTCTTGACGCCGTCGGTGCGGCAGGTGAAGCTGACCAGGTCGATCTTGAAGCGCTCCACGGCCCAGAGGAACATCATCATCACGCAGGTGTTGGCCGCAGCGACGAAGGCGTCCTCCGGCGTCAGCACCCCTTCGTGGCCGTAGGCGTCGGGCGGCGCGGAGAACATCATCTGCGGGCCGTTGCCCATGACGATGTGGCCCCAGTGGTCGCCCTTCCATTGGACGGAGGTGGTATAGGTGGCGGTCTTAGCCATGAGCCTGCTCCTTGGCCGCGCAGAAGCTCTGCCAGGCGATGGCGACGGCCTCGACGTAAGCGACGTCGTCCTCGGTCGGGATGGTGTTGTAGAGGCGCACGGTGTCCATGAGTTGGGCGGGAACGGTGGACGCTCCAGCGGCCTGGCTGTTAACCGGCACGTGCAGCCCTTGTCCATAGGCCATCTCCAGGATCGGGTCCAGGGCCATGATCTCCAGCGCACGGCCGTTGACCTGGACGCGGGTGACGGGGATGCCCGAGCCGCAGGCGCAGCCGGCGCTGCTGACCCTGGCCGGCTCGCTGGCCTCCAGCACCTTGCCCTCGGCCCGGCTCCAACGGGAGGCCATCAGGTGATCGACCTCGGCTGCGATGGCCTCAGCCAGGGCATCCACGACGGGCTGGCTCTCGGGCGTCAGACGGCGCAGCCCCTGCGGCCGCGGCAGGCCGCGCTCGGCCAGCACGTCATCCAGCAGGATGCTGGCGGCCGGTTTGTTGCTGTACAGCTCGGTGGCGCGGGCCGCGCAGCGCTTCTCGCAGCCATCCACGGCGATGGTGGGGTAGAACTTGGCGAAGGCACGGTCGCCCTCGCCGCCGGCCAGGAAGAGCGGCAGGCAGATGGTCACGGTGTCGGCTGGCCGCAGCTCCTCCAGCACCCGGAGCGCGGCCAGCCGCGTCACGGTGCCTTCGGCCATCTCCTCGCCGGAGCAGGCCACGATACCGACTTTGCGTTGGGGTAGACTGGGCATGGTAGATCCTTTCAGAAGGGAACTGAGGGGAACTGGAGGAGCTGGGGGAGCTCAGATAGTTCCTTCGAGTTCCTCTCAGTTCCTCTCAGTTCCTCTCAGTTCCTGTGAGTTCTTCCGCCGCCTGCGCGACTTCCTCTGCCAGGGCGCGGGCCAGGGCGAGGCCGCCTTCGTTCAGCTCGGCGATGCCCTGGGGCTTGAACTGCTTGTTGCGGCGGTAGCAGTCCAGCACAGTGAACTCGCGCGCGGCCGCGCCGCCGGCCTGGCTGACGTTGACCGTCGCGCAGGCCAGCTTGCAGCCGTCCAGCGTGATCACCTGTGCGTCCCGCACGGCAGCCTGCGCGTCCTCGTCGCCCAGCACCAGCAGGGACAACGGCACGATCTGGGTGTCGTCCGGCCGGAGTTCCTCGGCAACCAGGTAGGCGGCCTCGCGCGTTACGGTGCCATAGCTCTTGCCGATGCCGCTGCACGGCACGATGATCACGTTCATTTGGCGGCCTCCGCTTCAGCCTGGGCCGTCATGACCACCAAGTATTGCTCGGCGTCCAACAGACCGGGCACGGGCCACTGCGCCGGACGCACCTCCACCAGCCAGCCGCGGCCGTAGGGGTCCTGATTGATCAGCTCCGGCGCGTCCTCCAGCGCCTCGTTGACGGCCACGATCTCGCCGTCGAAGGGCGCTTGCACCTCCAGGTCGACCTTGATGGTCTCGACGGTGGCCAGTTCCTTGCCGGCGGCCACAGACTGTCCCGGCTCAGGCAGGCTGACGAAGGCCACATCGCCGCTGGACTGCTGGGTAAAATCGCTCAGACCCAGACGGGCGACGCCGCCGGCTTCGTTCATATCCGCCCAAATGCCGTTCTCGTTGTAGAGATTGCCCATCTTCACCCGGAAGATGAACTTGTCGACGGTGGTCTCGAGATAGTCTTGGCTCATAGCTCCGTTCCTTTACACCCATCACGATTTGTGCATATTTGGCAAATCGCATATGATACCGGTTGTAGCGCGTTGTTGTGTTCGACACAGCAGCTACGCTGAAAAATATCACGATTTAGGCTAATCATGCATCTCCAAGGTCTATAATCACGCCAGGCCGGCGTGAACAGCGTCTCAGTAGCAACCGCATCGATGCGTGCATGATAGCACAAAGCAAGGCCCTATGCAAATTTCTGCATAGAGCATAACAAGATATTTCCCGGCAAGACTCATGACAAACCCCGCTGACTTCTACACTCCCTACGCCGATCGCTTCAAATTGCTCGGCCATCCCGTGCGCCTGCAGATTCTGGATGACTTGCGCCGTAACCCTGAGTGCGTCTGCCATCTGGAGGCCGCCCTGCGACGTCCCCAGCCGTATATCTCGCAGCAACTGCGTGTTCTGCGTGAGGCTGGCGTTGTGGCCGATCGTAAGGATGGCCTGAACGTCTACTATCATCTGGTCGATCCTCAAACGGCGACCCTGCTCAATGCCGCGCTTGGCCCGGTGCTGCCCGAAACGAGAAACCTGCGGGAAAAGCTCCCTGACTGCACATGCCCCAAATGTGCGCCTCCCCTGGTAGCAGAGATTACTCTGGTTGAGAGCTGACTGAGCTCTTTGCGTCGTCCCGTGTGACACTGCAAACGGCCAGCAGAAATTCGCGTTGCCGAGACTGGGGCTTGATCTGATGTTGTCGGCACAGATCGGCCTCATCATGCTGACCGCTGACACTTGCGCATGCATGCATTGGAAGTGTGACTTCGATCACCTGTTGGCTCTTGAACTGAGGGGTGAATGATCGTCGTCCAAACATGGTTGCGATCCTTTTCGCGTACATAGTGATTCAGTTAGCTGTGTGGCCAAAACTTGAAGCGCATCACTCTAGAACCTCGCCTGTTCCTCCCACACCGGCAGCGCGCTGAAGTCCACCAGCACCGGCCGGCCGCGCTGAAAGCAGCGCTAGGCGGTTGCCACGCCCCAGGTGCCCGTGGCGCGCCAGCTGCTCGCTGAGCCCCTGGGGCAGGTGGTTCAGGACCAATAGCACCGGCCCCTACCGGCCGCCCGTCACCGAGAAGCATTGAAGTTGCACAGTGAGGGTCAGTGGGGTCGAGCTACCTGGGGCCGACGGTGGGCAACTATGTCTGATCGGAGCTGGACGCCTACGTGGCCGACCGAGCGGGGTATAGCCTGCACATCGGCCTGGGCTTCAACACCGTAGACTACTCGCCCTATACCTGAGCGGCCGCGGGCGGCACGCAGTGTTGGAGCGCAGGCAACCGGGAAGACCTGATCCTGCTGCCGGCCGACATGGTGACGCCCGAAAACCAGAACGTGACCTACGTGGTCTGCTCGCTGGACAGCACGCAGCCCAACTACCGCCTGCCCAAGTATTGGAGCGACCAGTACCGGGGGGCATATTCGGACTATGTTTATGCCCTGGCTGCGCATATCAATGGCACGCCTGCGCTCAGAACAACATCGACTGGATCGAGCTACCCATCGGCGTCTACGGCGAGCTCAACCCGGGCGTGTCAGCATCTGCATCTTCTGCCTGCTTACAAGAGTTGGGGGGTTAACACAAGTGAAGTGGGAGGCTACTGTCATCGAGATGATCGACATTTGGGTGGACGCCTTTGCCGGTTCAGGCATCGACCTGAGCTTCGAGGGCACCAACTGCTACATCGACAAGGGCAACCGCCAGCGCATGAACGACTACGCGGCCGGCCATCTGGTGAGCGGCAGCCAGGTGAAGCCAGGCTACAGAGCGCACGACGTACCAGGCGCTTGGGGTGGTTGCGAGTGCCCGTCGGGCGAGCGTAATCACGGCTTCGGGATATTTGGCCGCTTCGAAGGCCACAGCGCTGCGCAAACTGTCGATCTCGCCCCGCAAGTGCGCAATGCGTTCCAGCCGATCCGGCAGCGGCGCGAGAAGGCTTTCGGCCCGGTCCAGCAGTTCATCAGCGGGTGATCCAAGCCGTCGTTCAGCGCTTGCGTCAGGCGCGGGCGGTCAACCAGGAACCAGGTCGGCGATTACGCGCGGCCGCTGAAGCTTCGTTTGCAGCAAGGCCTGTTGGCCAATACGAGTGATCACGGAGTTCTTGGTCAACCTGGCACAGCGTGCCTTACCACAATGGAACGTATAACATGCGCGCGCAGAAACCAGCGCACGCATCGCACAAGAGCGTTATGGCGAGCCTGAAGCAAGATGCAACTTACAAGCGATTGTGGCAGTGCGGCAGTGCTTATCATTGGTTCATCTCAAAGTCCATCTTGCGTATGATATGCCGTCACCGCAGCGCGCACCGACGGATAGATGTGCTCTGTGCCAAGGCGTTTGGTCAATCCCGTCGATGTCAGGAGTTCACGCAGCGGCCCGTTCGCGCGTGCGATCCAGAGTTCAACGTTCAGGCGGTCCAGGTCCGCATCCAGGCTTTCCAGCGCCTCGGCGGCCGTCGAATCGAAATCGCTGATCGCCTCGGCGTCGAGTATGACACACTGCAAGCCCGGCCCGGCGTTGGCGACTAACTCCGCCAGGCGCTCCGAGAAGAAGGCCGCGTTGGCAAAGACCAGCGGCGCATCGAAGCGATAGACGATCAAGCCCGGCTCGGTCAGCGCCGTCTCTTTGTCCGCGACCTCGCGGTAGATCGTGCCGCCGGCCGCGTCCACATCATCCAGCAGAGCATCGTGCGGCCGTGAGATGTGAAAGATGACGTTGATCAGCGACAGCATGACGGCCACAAGAATGCCCTGCAGGATGCCCACGGTCAGCACGCCCAGGGCTGTCACTATCGCCAGCCAGAACTCGGCGGGACGCACCTGTCGCAAGAAGCGAAACGCCGCCACGTCCAGCAACCCCAGCGAGGCGACAATGATCACGGCGCCCAGCACCACGGTGGGCAGCGGCGCGAGCAGCGGTGTGAAGAAGAGCAGGAAAACGACGGTCAGCGCGGCCGCGATCAGTCCGACCCACTGCGATTTGCCGCCCATCTGGTCGGAGACGGCCGTGCGCGAGCCGCTGGTGGCAGCAGGAAATCCGGTCAAGATCCCTGCACCAATATTGGCCATGCCGATTGCGACAAACTCCTGGTTGGCGTCGATCTTCTGGCCGTGTTTGGCCGCAAAGACGCGCGCGGTCAGGACCTCATCGGCATAGATCAGGATCGTGAGGGCCAGGGCCGCGGGCAACAGCGTAAAGACGTCCTGTACTTTGACCGCGGGGATCGCCAGGCTCGGCAGGCCGGCCGGCACGGCGCCGACGATCGCAACGCCCTTGGCCTGCAAATCGAAGACTGCTGAGACGATGATGGCGACCACCACGACGATCAGCGAGCCGGGCAAGGCGCGATTCACCCGGCGCATGATCAACAACGCCGCCATGCTAACGACGCCAATGGCGACGGTGAGCACGTGCGCTTCGTCCAGGCGGCTGATCAGCTCCGCAACCTGGCGGAAAAACTCGTCGCTCTCGAGCTTGATGCCAAACATCTTGCCCAATTGGCTGCCGATCACGATCAGGGTGGTGCCAAAGATGTAGCCCACGAGGATCGGCTTGGACAGGAAGTCGGTGATGAAACCCAGCCGCGCCGCGCGGGCCAGCAGCGCCAGCGCGCCGACGAGCAGCGCAGTCAGCGCGGCGAGCGCCGCATAGCGCACGGGATCACCGCCGGCCAATGGTGCAACTGCGGCCGCAGTCATGATCGCGGTCGTCGCTTCGGGTCCCATGATGAGCTGTTTGGACGTGCCGAAGAGCGCGTACATCACCATCGCGCCGAGCGCGACGTACAGTCCCGCGACCGGTGTGACCCCGGCCAGATCGCCGTAAGCCATGGCCGAGGGCACGAGCACCGCAAACACTGTGACGGCCACGACGAGCTCCGAGCGCAGCAGCGCGGGGTTGAACCCTCTGATCAGGGCCAGACCGGGAATGAAGCGGGCAATGCCCGTGGAGGTTGGTTGTGGTGGATTCATGGGACTCCTTAGGCGCCAGCCAGTTTTATCTGAAAGGCTTCACAGCTTCGTGCGATGAGCTGCCGGTCCTGCTCGATCAGGCCGCCTGCCTGGCTTTCCGCCTGGATGAGGCTGACGTGACGAAGCAATTGCCGCCGCGCCTCAGGCGCTTTCGTCTCCTGACCCATCACGTCGATTGTTTCCAGCATGTGCAGCAGGACGCTGGCGTTGTCGCAACTGGCATGGCGGAGCATATCGAAGGCGGCGCTGAGCAGCTCGTCCAAGGTAACCGGTTCCAGAGCAAAGTCAAGCCGGTCATCCATGTCGAAGGAGAGGGCAGTGCGCTCACCCTGGCGGATGAACAGCGCCATGCCTTCGCCGATGTAATCCAGGCAGGTCATGGCCGTGAACGGGTCATTGATGGCCGGAGACATGGCGCGCACGGCCATTTCGGTGAGCTGGTTGACCGCGTACTTGACATCCTGGGTGGGAGTGCGCACGTTGCCGATCTGGAAGGCGTGACGAATCTCGCGCTCCAATGGCTCGTCGATCTGGCTCGCGGGCCAAACCAGCGCAACCAGGCCGCCGCGCCGGACAAAATGCCCTGGCTTACGCAGCAGATGGACGACCAGATTCTTTTCCCGGGCCACGGCAGACAAGATATCCGGATCGATGTACTGAATGTAACCTGCCCTGCGAGCGCGGACCGGATAGCCTTCTGTCTCCAGCGCGCTGTTCTTGACTGTCGGGGTAGCCGGCGAGCCCTGGACATCGGTGCGCTGTTGCAGCCCGCCCCGATCGTCATCGCCACTGGTGACTTCATCCGGGATATCTGCGCTGACAGCATCCAGCAACTCCGCGCCTGCCGCGGCTGCAATGTTGGGGGCTTGCAGCATGGTGCTGATGTGCTGGACCAGCACGATCAGCGAGGCGAAGGTCGCCAGCATCAGGTACAATCCCACCGTGGCCGTCAACTGCGGGCCTTGGGGCTGTACCTCGACCGGAGGAATGGAAAGGGCACCTGCGACGCAGTACACAAAGGCGCCCACGAACATGCCCAGAACCGATTGGGTGGTGCGATCGCCCAGGAATAGGCGCAGCAAGCGCGAGCCATACTGGGCCGCCACCGTCGACAGCGGCAGGGTGAGCAGCGTGAAGACCACACCGGCGGTGGCCAGGACGGTGCCGGCCATGTTCAACAGGGCGCTACGCAGCTCAGCTACGGTGCCGGACAGGACAAAACGGCTATTCTGTAGGGCTTCATTGGGGATACGGCTGTCCACCCAATACATGGTCCATGCCAACAGCACCGCTACCAGCGCCATGAGCGCCGGCGCGAACCAGAAACTCACCTTCAGACGGTCCCAACGGTAACGGGCTGCGACTCTTCTCTCAGCGCGGGTTCCCACGGGACACTCCTGAGCTTACGTGCTAGGCCGGCGTCTCAGGCGGGAGGGACTGGGCCTGAGCGGCGGCGCGGCGGGCGGCGCGCAAGGCCAGCAGCGCGGTCAGCAGGGCGCTAACAACCACGGCCACGGCGATTACGGCCGCGGTTTCCTTCTGCACCAGGACCATCGCAAAGAGCGCTGCGAACAGCGGCGCCTTCAAAGCCGCGACCAACGCGCCCGCCATCGTCGCCGCGACGGTGACCGCCACCGGGATGCCAGGAATTACCAGGTTCACCGCCAGGCCCAACGCGACGCTGGCAAACATGATGGGGAAGATGTAGCCGCCTTTCCAGCCGGTGGCGAGCAGCAGGGAGGTAGCGAGCAGCTTGGCCAACCCTAACACGATCAGCATCAGGACGCCGATCTCAGCGGCATGGACGATCAAGTCAGCCGTCTCTGCCTCGCCCGAGAACAGCGTCAGCGGCAGCAGCGCGCCAATGATGCCCATACCCAGGCCGCCGAGCAGCCCGCGCAGCACCAGGTGCGTCCTCATGGGCTGGAAGAGCTGTTGCAGGCGTCGGAGTGAAGCCATGAACAGCAGGCCGACCACCGCACCGATCAGGCCCAGCGGCGCGGCGTAGAGCAGATCCCGCAGACGAGGCGTATAGGCCGGAAACTGGTACAACGTCTCGAAGAAAGTCCCGCTCAGCAAGACGAACACCACCGTGGCCACGGCTGAGGCCAGCAGGCTGGGAAACAGCACCCAAAAGTAGGTCTGCTTGCCGCCTGTACCGCCCTGCGCCGATTCCAAACCCAGCAGCGCCCCGCCGATCGGATTGGTGATGAAAGCGGCGAGCATGCCGCTGACGCCGGAATAGCCCAGCGTGCGCGTCTCTTGCTCGTTGAGCTTGAGCCGGTCGGAGAGCAATGTGCCGGCGCCGCCGCAGGCGTCCGCCAGCGGCGCTTCGGGACCCAGGCTCGCGCCGGAGACGAGCGACACGAAGGCGGTAAGGACGATGCCGGGCGCGTTGCGATACTCGAAACGGCCGGTCTTGCCAAACTCGAGCATCAGGTCGGCAAAGATGGCGTTGTGGTCGCCAAAGCGCTTGACCAGCAGCCCGACGAGCAGGCCGCCCAGGGCGCAGACGAGCAGGGTGAAAAGGCGCGTATCCAGCCCCAGCGCTGATGCCGCTCGCTCCCAGACCAGCGCCGTGCCCTGATGCACCAGGGCGACAAACACAAAGGTGACCAGGGCGCTGATCAGGCCCAGCACGACGACGAGCGCCATGAGCTTGATATAGGCTGCTGGTCGGGCTTGGGGATCGATCATAGTGGGGCCTTCCTCATGATCTTGCCATTGAACTTGAACGGAGTCTTGTCATGCCGCAGGCGCAATTGCGCCGTTGGTCAGGCGTGGCCGCCGGCAGGACAGAAGCGCTGTTGCCGGCAGCCACGCCGTGTACCTGCTAGCGCAACAGTCCGACGCCATTGCGGCGTCCGCCGACCCCGCCGACAGGACCGGGGGGATTCGGTCCACGGCCGACTCCGCCAACTGGGCCTGGAGGATTCGGTCCGCGGCCGACTCCGCCGACAGGTCCCGGTGGATTGGGCCCCCGCCCGACTCCGCCTACAGGCCCCGGAGGGTTACCGGCGCCAACTCCGCCAACAGGTCCCGGTGGATTAGGTCCTCTTCTACCTGGCATAATGGGTTCTCCTTTGTGACTATACGGCCTTAGGTGCTGGATGGTGTGCGCTAATCCGCGCTCATTGCCTGTACGAACTCTTCGACGATTTCGGGCGCGATCTGGGCGCGCTCCACCAGGAAGCCGCCGGCATCTACAACGGCCTGGCGGAGATGGGCTACCCACAGATTCTCCCACAAGATGAGCATGGCCGCCGACTTGTTGGGCAGCTTGCGCGCAGCGATTTCCAGGTCGTCGTTCGTGAAGAGGCTGGAAACGTGCTCGCCCATCGGGACGAACATCTCATACGATTTGGGGTCGAGATCGTTGAGCTCGACGGTGCGGATGGCGCCGTCCTCCTCCTTGTGGATGAAGACGATGTCCACAAAGCGCACGATGCCGCGTTCCGCCAGGTCCAGCAGCTCGGGAACGATCTTGCCGGTAGGCTCGGCGTTCTCGAAGGCGATCAAGGCATATTCCAGGGGAAGGTCGAACATTGGCTGGCTCCTTGGGTTGGCGCCCGCAGGGTTCTTTATGAACCCTGCGGGCTTCGAATGTTGCTTGCGACAAGTCGCACCCGGCGCTACTGCCGCGCCATGATGATCTTCATATCAGCTTCGCTATCCGGAATCAGCTCGCCGGACAGATCCAAAGCGACACGCTTGATGGTTCCGGTGAAGCGGAACTCATCGCTGTATTCCTCCCTTGCCACGAGGTCGCCGGCGTCATAGCCGCAGCTTAGTCCCTCCGTGCCCCACATGTTGAGCATCGAATGAGGCATGTCGATGCTGGCGACCAGCTTGCGGTTGATGTAAAGCTGGCCGCGCGCCGGCACACCTTTGCCCTGAGCAGGATCGGGTTTGCCGGTTGGCTCGAACTCATAACGCAGCTCGACTTCACCCTCCGGCACCACCTCACTAGACTTCAACCAGAACTTGTCGCGGGCGAGCCAGTTGTACAGGAAGTACAGCTTGTGGTCTTTGACAAAGAAGGTGAAGCCGCTGGTGCCGCCGCCTTGCGCCAACAGCACGCCCTCAGCGCCGCCTTGTGGGATCAAGACCTCGGCCGTGATGCTCCAGGGCCGATTGTAAGTCTTGGGCGTCGCGGCAAACGGCACCGGCGACCCACCAGGGTAGAAGACGACCTTGTTGCGCGGCTTGGCGATGGTGGGGCGTTCGACATTGATACGCTGGAGCGCGCTGCCGTCGATGGGCAAGACGTCGTACTTGCCCGCCTCGGCCCACCAGCGGCCGATCATTTCGATCAGCTTGTCGCGCCGTTCAGCGGCCAGATTGTGGCACTCGGAGTAGTCCTCGTCTACGTGATACAACTCCCAGTCGTGCGTTTCGATGTCCAGAAGCACGGTGTTGTCGATGGGCGTGCCAAAGCGGCGACCCTTCTGGGCGGCCTCCGTGAAGTTTGGCCCCGGCCAGGGGCAGACCGCCCGCCAGCCGTCGTGGTAGATCGCCCGGTGACCGAACATCTCGAAATACTGAGTGTGGCGATTGCTGGACGCAGTGGCTTCGTTGAAAGAGTGGGCGAAACTCACCCCGTCGATAGGCGCCTGGGCCACACCGCGGATGTTCTCCGGCGCTTCGATGCCAAGGCTATCCAAGACCGTCGGGACAAGATCGATGATGTGCCCATACTGCGGCCGGATCTCGCTGTGTGCCTGAATCGCTTTTGGCCACGACACGATGCACGGGTCGGTGGTGCCGCCGCGGTAGGTCTCGCGCTTCCAGCGGCGGAAGGGCGTGTTGCCGGCGTTGGTCCAGCCCCAG
>JACSRL010000694.1 GCA_014879765.1 Anaerolinea sp.
ACGGCTACGCGAAGAGCCAACCGCTAACTCTTCTCGCTGCTGCAAAGCCTTGCCTTCAACCGGGTACGGATACTCCCCGTACACGCTGCGCGTCCATTCCCACACGTTGCCGCTCATCTCCTCGACGCCGTATGGGCTGACGCCGCCAGGAAAACAGCCCACCGCGCTGGTCGAGCCAATCTTGCTGGCATCGTAGTTAGCCCGCTCTGGGTCGATCTTGCCCAACCACGGGTAGGGGCGCTTGTCATCAGAGTTCTTGACCACCGAAACCCTCGCTTCAAGCCCTTGGACAGGTGAGCGAAACACATGCTCGGCCGGAACCTGCCAACCGCCGCGCGCGGTCTTCTCCCATTCGGCCTCGCTGGGCAATCGGATCGCCCAGTCCTGCGCCAGCAGACCCTTGCCGTGCAGGTGGTCGCTGAGCCAGCGCGTAAAGGCCAGCGCCTCGTACCAGGTCACACCCACCACCGGATGGTTGGGAAGCCCAAACGGATCACGATATTCCGCTGGGCCACCGCGCCACGACTCATCATAGCGACCTTTGAACTGGCCTGACTGCCAGAAGCCAGCCTGCCTTGCCTCCTGCCAGTACGGACCATGGCCATAGCCGCCCGCCCGGACGAACAGGGTGTATTGGGCGTTGGTCACGGGATAGCGGCCGATCCAGAAATCGGCCGGCGCGGCCTCACAGCGGTGCTGCTCCTTGCCGTCGCCCAGCCAGAAGGGGCCGCCCGGCACGAGGCAGAAGGACATCTGCTCGACGGTAGTCACTTCGGGACGCGGGTCGCCCAGCTTGGCCAGCCCTCGGCCGGCTTCAGCCCGGCGTCCTGCTGGCAGGCTGCCTGTCAAACTCCGCAGCAGCGCATCCTCTACCCGACGCCACAGTCCGGCTTCCGTTTTCGCCGACCCAACATCCGCCAGGCAACTGGCGGCCAGCAGTAGCCGCTGAAAGGGGTCGCCCGGCGCGCCCAGAATAGCCTCCACCAGTCGGCTCACCCGGGTGCGCCCACCCTCGCTCAGGTGCCCGGCCTGCAACAGGATCACCTCGCGCCACCAGGTGTCGTCCAGACGGCTTAAGGTGGCGGCGATGTAGTCAGGGCTGTCGGCAATCTTGCGCGCAGCCAGGTACTCCTGGAACGACAGGTGCAAAAAGCCGTAGACGCTCTGCTCTACCTCCTGCACCAAGCCGCTGCGCACCGTCAGCGTCTCCAGAAAGGCGCTCGCCATCTGGGTGGCAGCGGCCTCATCCTGGCCCCGTTCGCGGAACTGCACGGCCAGCGCGGCCGTCAGTCGGTCGCGCTCCCACTCCCGTTGCAGACTTTCGTGCATGGCCAACGCCACCGGCTCCAGAAAGGCGCGCTTCTCACCCGCATCCATCTCCATGCTGACGCCGGTATAGCGCGCCAGACGTTTGCCCTCCTCCCCTGGCTTGGCCTGCTCGAAATAGCCCAGCAGCACCTCGGTACACTCATCGTACAGCTCACTGCGCCGCTCCGGCAGCTTGGTGCGCCGCTCGTTGACCAACGCAATGATGGTCAACAGCAAGGGGTTGCTGGCCAATTCTTTGATCTTGACGTTGGCCATGATGTTCTTGAGCAGATCCTGCGCCTTCTGGTCGGCGATCTGGCGCACCGACTGTTGGGCGCTCTGCGCCTCAGAGGCAGCCACCGCCAGGCACCAGGACTGGACGAAGCGTTCTATGTCTTGCGACACAAAGGGCAGGATGGTGCAGACGACGAAATCCTGCCCCAGGCGCGCCTGGCCTTCGTAGCCCCGCACCCTGCAGGTGAGGACGAAGCGATTGCCCTTCTTGCCATAGCGCTGCACAAAAGCCTCAACCTGTTCGCTGACCAGGATGCGTTCATCAGGATCGGCCACCTCATCCAGCCCATCCAACAGTATCAGGCAGCGGCCGGCGTCCAGGTGATGGGTGAAGAAATCGGCCGGCAAGTTGAGATTCCAACCGCGGTAGTACTCGTTGAGGTAATCCAGCAACAACTGTGGCTGCGGCCCCACGCGCTGCCTGGCCGGCAGGTTGCGCAGATAGCGACCGAACTCACGCAGGGGCAGCACCACTGGCAACGGCGCGGCGCCGCTCAACCCCAAGCGTTCGGCCAATAAAACGGTGTCGTCGTTGGCGATGACACGCGCGGCCGATAAGGTCAGGTAGGCCAAAAAGGTCGTCTTGCCCGAGCCAGGATCGCCCAACACCACCAGTCGTGTATGCCGCGCCAACAGCGCTTGCGACGACACCGGCTCCTCACGCTGTTCGGCCAGCATCTGCTGAACGACCTCGGAGCGCTGGCGACCGAAGTAGCGGCCAATCAGTTGCTCTGTGCGCGCTGGATCTAAAGCGCGCAGGGTCACGTAGGCTTTCTCCAACTCGACGCCGATGGGGCGGAAGGAAGGGATGCCACGCAGGTTGAGGATGCGGCGCGTCTCCAGCAAGTGGCTCAGGTAGCGCTCCAAAGCCGCGCGGTAGTCAACCGGCTTCGACTGCGGTGCATGTTCCACATAGACCTGCACCAGGCTGTTGGCTACGTTGCCGTTGATGGCAATGCCGAAGGCGCCGGCCGCAGCGCTGTGATCGACAGCCGCCGCCCCCGAACCCTTGACCTGGACAGAGACGCGACTTCCCAGCCTGTCGAGTTCGTTTTGCAAGACCGCAGCCACCCGGCGCCAGTCCTGTTCACTCAGGCTGGCCTGTACTACCTGGGTCGCTTCCAGTTGGGTCAACAGCGCGTCCAGCGTCTCCAGCCACTGGGGATCGACGGCTGCGCGCTGGCCCAACTCAGCCGCCAGCTCCTCCTCACTGCGCTCATGCCAGCCCTGGATCTGGTTGGCGATCAGGTTGCCGCCCACGCCGCCCACCACGCTGCCCAGGGCGACCAGGGCTGCGAAGTCACCCTGCTGCGCGGCCGTCACCACCGGCGAGAGCGACGCGCTGCACAGCGCGCCGTAGACCGCGCCCGGCGCGAGTTGGCGAATGCGTGCGGCCAAGCGCTGCAGGTTGTGCCGGGCGGCTTCTTTCCATTGCTCCAGGTTCATAGTCTCTCCTTGCCAGGTCATGCTGAGGGCCGGCAGCTTATTCGTGACCGATCCGGCCGATGGCGATGCCGCCGGCGCCGGCGGCCACGCTGTGGTCCTGGGCGATGGCGCCGCTGCCGGTGAGGGTGGCCTGGTAGGTGGGCGCGGCCGACGTGGCCGATGGATCCTGCCCGGCCTGCCAGCCGCCGGCCCCCAGCCC
>JACSRL010000191.1 GCA_014879765.1 Anaerolinea sp.
CACGTTGATTGAGTAGGCCGCCGTATCGAAATCAACGTGTTCGCACCCGCCGGCGGGCCAAACGTTGGTCGAGCAGGCCGCCGTATCGAGACCCGTTTTGCGTGAATTACGACTCGTGGCACACCGTTCGGATCGAAACCAATCCCAACACAGCCAACGTTCGCTTCTACCTGAACAACACGCTGTTCGTGATCCAAACCCCGCCCCAACGACGCGCGTCTTGTCTCCCGCGTCGAACGGTGTTAGAATGTCGCCATGTACCTGAACTAAGTTCCACGGTATTCTGATCTGCGAAGGAAACACCCCATGTCCCCCTTTCCCTCTTTCTACGATCCCCGGCGCATCGGCGCACTGTTTCACCCCGACATGGCCCGCATCGCGGCTGAGGCGGACGCGGCCGGGCTGCCGCCGGCCAGCCAGGACGCGGCCCGCGTCCACCTGCTGCTGATCGACATGCAGGTCGATTTCTGCCACGCGGCCGGCAGCCTTTACGTGCCCGGTGCGCTGGGCGACGTGCAGCGCACCGTCGAATTCATCTACCGCAACGCGGCGCAGATCAGCCAGATCACCTGCTCGCTGGACTCGCACCTGCCCAGCCAGATCTTCTCCCCCAACTGGTGGGCCGACGCCCAGGGCAACCACCCCGCGCCCTTCACCATCATCGGCGCCGAAGAGGTGCAGAGCGGCCGCTGGCGGCCGCTGTTCGCGCCGGACTGGTCGCGCGCCTACGTGACCCGGCTGGAGCAGGAGGCCAAAAAGCTGCTGACCATCTGGCCCTATCACGTGCTGATCGGCAGCCCCGGCCACATGCTGGACCCGGAGCTGTGGTCGGCCGTGGTCTGGCACGGGCTGGCGCGCAAGACCCAGCCGCGCTGGCTGGTCAAGGGCAGCGAGCCACGCACCGAGCACTACTCCATCGTCCAGCCGGAGGTGCCGCTGCCTGGCATGGTCAACGGCGGCAAAAACCAGGCCCTGCTGGACGAGCTGGCCGAGGCTGATCTGACCGTGCTGGCCGGCGAGGCCATGAGCCATTGCGTGCTGGAGACGCTGGAAGACCTGGTGGAGGCCTTCGGCGACCGGCCGGAGCTGCTGCGCAAGCTGCTGTTGCTGCGTGACTGCACCTCGCCCGTGCTGCATCCGCAGATCGACTTCCGCGCCATTGCCGAGGCGCGGCTGGCCGAGTTCGAGCAGATGGGCGTCCAGATAGCTGTCAGCACATTTGACTGGACAACCTTATAGAAGCATGCTTTGCTCGTGACATGGACCCGCGAGAACGTAGACAATATGGACACAAATAAAATCCTCGACCCGATTCCAGAGGAATTCGAAGACATCAACGCAGCGACCCAATTTTGGGATAGGCACAGCCTGGCCGACTATTGGGACGACACCGAAGAAGTACACTTCGCCGTTGATCTGCAGCGAAGCGTCTTCCTGGTGCCTTTGGAGCATAATCTGGCGCGCCGTCTGGCTAATGTCGCTCGCCGTCAAGGTCTTTCAGCCGAGACATTGGTTAATCTGTGGGTGAGCGACCACTTGCAGCAGGTATCTGGATAGCCTCACGAAGGATCGAATCATGAGTGTACGAATGCACCCTCCTGTGTTGGATGTAGAGCCAGCCTGGGACATCGCCAAGATCTTCCCCGCGCAGGGCACATGGGCCGAAGAGGACTATCTGCTGTTGCCAGGCAGCCGTCTGGTGGAGTATTCGCATGGGATCGTGGAGGTATTATCTATGCCAAGCCCGGCGCACCAGTTCATCGTGTTACTGCTTTATCGGCTGTTGTATCGTCACGTGCAACTTACTCGCGCCGGTTTTGTGCTGACCGCGCCCACACGTGTTCAACTGTGGGCAGGCAAATACCGGGAGCCTGACCTGTTGTTCATGTTTCAGCGCAACCGTCGCCGCATCCATCCGCAGTATTGGGAGGGCGCCGACCTGGTGATGGAGGTGGTCAGCCGCGACGATCCTCTGCGCGACCTGGAGACCAAGCGCCGCGAGTACGCCCAGGCCGGCATCGCCGAATACTGGCTGGTCAACCCACTGGACGAGACGATCACAGTCTTCACCCTGCCCGAAGATGCGTCGGTTTACGCCATTCATGGCGTCTACGACCGCAGCAGCACAGCCGAGTCGGCGCTTCTGCCCGGCTTCACCGTGGACGTGGACGCCTGTTTCGCTGAAGGAGAACAATGACCGTGCGGTTTTCAACGATCTCGGGGGTTCGACTGTTCCTCGTGCTGTTGGTGCTGGGGGTTTCCCTGACGCCGGCCGCGGCCGCGCCGGACTTCGCCCCTTCAGGCGGCATCACGGCCCCTGCGGCGGGCGCTGAGGTGCGCGGCCTCGTGGCCGTGAGCGGCGTGGCTCAGGGCGCGGACTTCGCCAAATGGCAGCTTGACCTGCTGCCGGCCGCCGACGCGGCTCAGGCCTATTTCCTGGCCATCGGCGAAACCGCAGCGCCCACCGCCAGCAGCCTGGCCCAGTTCGACAGCGCCCGCTTTGCCGATGGCGCCTACACCCTGCGTCTGCGCGTCGTGCGCCGCGATGGCAACTACGACGAGACCTTCACCCCCATCACCGTGGCCAACACGCGGCCAGCCGCGCGGCCGGCCACGGCCGCCGCGCCGCGGCTGGTCAGCCACCGCGCGGCCGCGCTGGGTCTGCCTGTGCGCACGGCCGAAGGCCAGCCGATCCTCTACCTGACCTTCGACGACGGCCCCTCCCCTGTCTACACCGCTCAAATCGTCGATCTGTTGCAGCGGTACGACGCCCAGGCGACCTTCTTCGTCGTTGGTCTGCACGCACGGCGCGCGCCGGCCGCGCTGCGGCCGGTGGCCGAGGCTGGCCACGCCATCGCCAACCACACCTTCAGCCACCGATCGCTGGCCGGCCGCAGCCAGGAAGCCTTCGCCGAAGAGGTGCAGGCCACCGAGGACCTGGTGCGCGCGGCCGTGGGCGACCTGCTGCCGGCCGGCTTTGGCTTCGCCTATCTGCGGCCGCCCGGCGGCGGCGTGGATGCCAACACTGACACGTTTGCCGCGGCGCTGGGCTACCGGGTGGTGGGCTGGGATGTGGATCCCAAGGACTGGCGTCGGCCAGGCGCGGATGCCATCGCGGCGCGCGTGATCCAGGCCGCGTTCCCGGGCGCGATCGTTCTCCTGCACGACGGCGGCGGGGGCAGCCAGCAGACAGTGGTTGCGACTGAGATGATTCTGGAGGAACTGAGCCGGCAGGGGTAC
>JACSRL010000044.1 GCA_014879765.1 Anaerolinea sp.
GTCTCAGGATGGCTCGGTCGGAGACCGGCCAGAGCGGGAGGGCACGTTTCACGTTTCACGTTTCACGTTTCACGTTCCACGTTTCACGTTTCACAAGAATCCCCTCCGCCCTGTTCTTGCCTTTTCCCCTGCTTGCCGTATAATTCACGTTTGGCAGCCGGCGTTTTGGCCGGTTTGCTGTCGTTTTGCCGCCTCCCTGCGGCAACGGTGACAACCCAAATCTGTAACTGCTCAGGCATGGCAATAGAAACCGGTTTTTTGTCTCGCAGACCAAGCTCATGGCGCCATGAAAGGCCGTTGCGAAGATGAAAAACATGCTCGCACGAGAAAAACCCGGTTTCTGAACGACTGGCTGAGTCGTTACAAAAACGACCTAAAAAATCCCAAGAGGAGCAATATCAATGAGTCACAAGTGGGTCTATCTGTTCAGCGAGGTAGATGAAGCTGAGCGCTACGTTGGCGGCAGTTGGGACGGCGTGCGCGCACTGCTGGGCGGCAAGGGCGCAGGCCTGGCCGACATGATCCGCGGCAAGCTGCCGGTGCCTCCCGGCTTCACCGTCACCACCGAAGCCTGCAACGCCTACCTGGCCGCGGGCGAGCAGTTCCCCGAAGGGCTGTGGGAGCAGGAACTGGCCGCGATGAAGGCTACCGAGGCCGCCACCGGCAAGAAGTTCGGCGATCCTGCCAACCCGCTGCTGGTCTCCTGCCGCTCCGGCGCCAAATTCTCCATGCCCGGCATGATGGACACCGTGCTCAACATCGGCCTGAACGAAGAGACCGTGGCCGGCATGGTCGCCCTCACCGGCAACGAGAAATTCGTCTACGACTCCTACCGCCGCCTGGTGCAGATGTTCGGCTCGGTGGTGATGGATGTGCCCAAGGACGATTTCGAGAAGGTGCTGGAGACCTACCGTCACCAGGCCGGCGTGGCCAGCGACTCCG
The DNA here is from genome assembly GCA_014879765.1 of Anaerolinea sp. Classification (GTDB taxonomy): domain Bacteria; phylum Chloroflexota; class Anaerolineae; order JAAEKA01; family JAAEKA01; genus JAAEKA01. Next base: position 943 of record JACSRL010000044.1, read on the forward strand.
ACCTGGGCGTGGCCGATCTGAAGGAGATCACCGCCCAGTTCAAGCAGATCGTCAAACAACACACCGGCCAGGATTTCCCCAGCGACCCCTACCAGCAGCTCAAACTGGCCACCGAGGCCGTCTTCAAGTCCTGGAACGGCAAGCGCGCCTTCGACTATCGCAACGCCTCCAAGATCGCCCACGACCTGGGCACCGGCGTCAACATCTGCACCATGGTCTTCGGCAACATGGGCGATGACAGCGGCACCGGCGTGCTGACCACCCGCAACGTTTCCGACGGTACCCCGGAGATCGAGGGCGACTTCCTGATCAACGCCCAGGGCGAGGACGTGGTCTCCGGCACCCGCCAGACGCTGCACATGAGCGACATGAAGACGCTGATGCCAGTCATGTACGAGCAACTGGCGGCCATCTGCCACCAACTGGAGAACTACTACCGCGAGACGCAGGACATCGAGTTCACCGTCGAGCGCGGCACCCTCTGGATCCTCCAGACCCGCAACGCCAAGCGCACCGCCCAAGCTGCCATCCGCATTGCTGTGGACATGGCCGACGAAGGGCTGATCAGCAAGGTCGAGGCGATCAAGCGGGTGCAGCCGTGGGACGTGGACTTCTACCTGCATCCCCAGTTCGACGTAGACTCCAAGAAGGCAGCCACGGCCCGCGGCGAGCTGGTGGCCATCGGCCTGAACGTCTCCCCCGGCGCGGCCGTGGGCCAGGTCACCTTCGACGCCGACACCGCCGAACATTGGGCCAAGGAAGAGGGCAAGGCCGTGATCATGGTGCGCCCTGAGACGACGCCCAACGACGTGCATGGCATGTTGGCGGCCAAGGGCATTCTGACCAGCCGCGGCGGCCGCACCAGCCACGCCGCGCTGGTGGCCCGCCAGTTCGGCATCCCGGCCGTGGTGGGCGTGGCCGCGATGGAGGTCAACGTCGAAGAGCGCAAGGCCACGGTCAACGGCGTGGTCTACCGCGAGGGTGACTGGTTCTCGCTGGACGGCACCACCGGTGAGATCTTCACCGGCAAGATCAACACCAAGGCCCCCGACATCGACGACCCCTATCTGCTCAAGCTGCTGGACTGGGCCGACGAGCTGCGCACCCTGGGCGTGTGGGCCAACGCCGACTACCCGGCCGACGCGCAGCGCGCCCGCCGCTTCGGCGCCGAAGGCATCGGCCTGACCCGCACCGAGCACATGTTCTTCGAGACCAACCGCCTGCCCACCGTGCAGAAGATGATCCTGGCCAAGAGCGAGGCCGAGCGCGATGCGGCCCTGGCCGTGCTGCTCCCCTTCCAGCGCCAAGACTTCGACGGTCTCTTCCGCGCCATGGACGGCCTGCCGGTCACCATTCGCCTGATCGACCCGCCCATGCACGAGTTCCTCCCCTCGCAGGAAGAGCTGCTGGTGCGCGTGACAGAGCTGCGCCTGACCGATCCCGGCTCGGCTGAGCTGGCCGAGAAGGAAACGATGCTGTCGGCGGTGCAGGCCATGCACGAGGCCAACCCCATGCTGGGGCTGCGCGGCGTGCGCCTGGGCATCCACCTGCCCGCGCTGACCCGCATGCAGGTGCGCGCGATCATCGAGGCCGCCTGTGACTGCACCAGGGATGGCGTGGACGTACACCCGAAGATCATGATCCCGCTGACCGCGCACATCAACGAGCTGACAGTGCAGCAGTCGGCGCTGGAGGCCGAGGCCAAGGCGGTGATGGCCGAGAAGGGAATCGAGGTCAACTACCAGTTCGGCACCATGATCGAGATCCCGCGCGCCGCGCTGACCGCCGGCCAGATCGCCGAGATGGCGCAGTTCTTCTCCTTTGGCACCAACGACCTGACCCAGATGACCTTCGGCATCTCGCGCGACGACGCGGAGAAGGGCTTCCTGCTGGAATACATCGAGAAGAAGATCCTGCCGGAGAACCCCTTCGCCTCCATCGACGAGGCCGGCGTGGGCGCGCTGATGGACATGGCCGTCAAGGCCGGCCGCGCCACTCGCCCCGACCTGGAGATCGGCATCTGCGGCGAGCACGGCGGCGATCCGCAGTCCATCGACCTCTGCCACCGGCTGGGGCTGGACTACGTCTCCTGCTCCCCCTTCCGCGTGCCCATCGCCCGCCTGGCCGCCGCCCACGCCGCGCTGAAACACAACTAACCAGACCGGCTCCCAGCGGCTGAGGCCGCTTCGTGCTGTCAGACGGCGAATTCCATTCGCCGGAGTAACTCAGCCGGCGGGCCAAACGTTGGTTTCGATACGGCGCAGACGCCTACTCAACCAACGTTTGGCCCGCC
>JACSRL010000699.1 GCA_014879765.1 Anaerolinea sp.
GGCAGCACCTGTTCGGCGCTGTTCCACTCCCCGGTCATTATCTGCTTCAGCTCCTCCAACTCCAGCAGGAATACCTCGTCCACCGCAGTCAGGCGGCCATCGTGGAGCGCCTCCTGCACTGCGCCCAACGCCCAATGGCGCGCGGCGGCCATCACAGTGACCAACGCCTCGCGGCTGGCGGGCATCAGCGCCACGATCTGCTGTAGCTGGGCAAACACCGGTTCGAACTGACGGCGCCGGCGGGGGCCGATCTGATCCACGATGGCGGCCGCGGCCGCGGCCCGCCGCTGCTGGGCTTGGGCCGGGCTGGACAACGGCGCTTCCTCCTCCTGCAGCCTCTGGGCCAGGCGCGCCAACAACGCGTGCGGCGCTTCGCTCCAGCGCGGGCTGGCCGCCTCCAGCGGCTGATCGGCCCAGCGGGCATAGCTGGCGCTGAAAGCCTGGAAGACGGGGCCGAATGCGCCGGCCGGCAGCGCTGCCAGGCCGCCATCGGCGGCCGCGCCAGGCGGCGACAGCGTTTCCCAGCCGCGCGCGGCGAGATAGCGGGCCACGGCTGGGTCGAGGCGCGCCGCGTCGGTGAGGGCTTGCAGATCGTAGCGGTACTGCGCCCAGCCCTCGCGGCCGTCGAGCCCGGCAAACAGGTCATCGAAAATCGCATCGCTGGAATCGGGCAGCCACTCGGCCAGCCAGCGGGTGAGCTGACGCCGCGCCGCGCCCATGCCGCTCTCCAGAAAATCGCGCGTGGTCAACACCGCCTCGGCGTGCGGCTCGATCTCCTCCATGACCTGCAAGATCGTGGCCTGATCCCAACGCATGGCCAGCACATGCTGCCACCACCGGGCGCTGGCGCTGAAAACCGCCGGCGCCTGTTCGATCTGCTCGACCAGCGCGGCGTTCTGCCGCCGGTCGGGGCCGCGGTTGAAGAGCCGCCAGCCCGAGGTGGCCTCGACCTCGCCGGCGGTCACGGCCTGGTCGGCCGCGGTGAGCGCGGTGGTGTTGAGATAGGCGCGGCCCTCGATGCGCCGCCAGATGGGCGCGCCGGCCGGCAGGGTGACGCCCCAGGCGCGGTAGTGGCTGCGCACGGCCCGCTCGGCCGAGTGGCTCAGAATCGACCAGGTCAGGGGGGTGAGCAGGCCGCGCGCCAGGTCATTGGCGGCGGCCCGGGACCAAAGCGCCGGTGAAGCAGTAGAAGTCATAGAATCCTCGTTGAGCGACGGGGCAGCCCGGTCGTGGACGCCATCCAGCGCCGTAGCCGCAACCGATCCGCGCTAGCCGCCGCGATCAGCCGGGCGGCCAGCTCAGGCGACGCCCGCCCAGCAGGTGAGCGTGCAGATGATAGACGGCCTGGCCGCCATCCCGGCCCACATTGACAGTTACCCGATAGCCGGTCTCGGCCACGCCGGTGAGCTGGGCGACCTGGCCGGCCACGGTGAGCAGACGCCCCACCGCCGCCGCGTCCTCGTCGCCGACCGCGGTCAGCGACGCGATGTGGCGATTGGGGATGATCAGCACATGCACCGGCGCCCGGGGGTCGATGTCATGGAAGACCGTCACCTGCTCGTCCTGATAGACCAGTTTTGCCGGGATCTCGCCGGCCACGATTTTGCAGAAGATGCAGTCTTGGGTCATGGGGAACTCCGTGTGTGAGGCGTGAGGCGTGATGCGTGACCGGAATCGCGGGGTTTGTGTCTGAGTTACGGGATGATGCGTGAGGCGTGAGGCGTGATGCGTGACCGGAATCGCGGGGTTTGTGTCTGAATTACGGGTTACGGGTTACGGGTTACGGGGCACGCACCCAACTGTCCCCATAAGACCTCTCCGTCCAGCGCGGTCAGCCGCGCGGGGGTGATGCGGTTCTCCAGGTCGATGCCGGGCGGGGCGATGGCGTGGGTGCGCAGGTAGTTGTCGGTCAGGCCGCTCCAGAGCGGGCCAGCGCCGTTGGCGGGGCGCTCCAGCGTCTCCCACAGCACCGGGCGGGTCTGGCCCAGCAGGCTGCGGCGCACGGCCTCGGCGCTACGCCGGGCCACAGCCTCCAGCGCGTCCACCCGCTGCCGCCGCTCCTCCACCGGAACCTGGCCGCCAAAGCTGGCCGCGGCCGTGCCCTCGCGCGCCGAGTAGGGGAAGACGTGGATGTGGGCAAAGGCCATCTCCTCGACGAAGCGCAGGCTTTCCTCGAAGTCGGCCGCGCTTTCACCGGGAAAGCCGGCGATCATGTCGGTGCTCAGCGTCAGATCGGGAATGGCGGCGCGGGCGGCCTCCACCAGGGCGCGGAAGCTGGCCGTGCGGGTGCGGCGGGCCATGCGCTTCAGGGTGCGGTCACAGCCGCTTTGCAGCGGCAGGTGCAGATGTGGACAGAGCCGGCCCTGGCTCTGCGCCCACAGGTCGAAGAAGGCCGGGTCGATGTCCCAGGGCTCCAGCGAACTCAGGCGCAGACGGGGCAGCTCGGTCTGTTCCAGGATGGCCGCTGTCAGGGTGTGCAGCGGGCTGGCAGAGTTGCCATCTTTCGGAAAAGATGGCAACTCTGCCAGCCCATACCCGCCCAGATGCACGCCGGTCAGCACCGCCTCCTGAAAACCCTCGGCCGTCAGGCGCTGCACCTCGGCGACGATCTCCGCCGCCGGCCGGCTGCGTTCCGGGCCGCGCGCCACGGTGACGATGCAGAAGGTGCAGCGGTTGTTGCAGCCATCCTGCACCTTGACAAAGGCGCGCGTGCGGCCGGGCAGATGCAGCGGCGCGTCGGGCGCCAGCCGCCGCCACTGCTCGCCGTCCAGCTCGGCCGACCAGGGCTGCAACAGCTCGGCCAGCATCTCTTTACGTCGATTCTCCACCACCAGCTCGACGTTGGGCAGGGCGGCGACAGTCTCGGGGGCCAGGGTGGCGTAGCAGCCGGTGATGGCCAGGCGCGCGGCCGGATTGCTGCGCGCCAGACGGCGCGCCAACTGGCGCGACTTGCGGCCGGCCTCGCCGGTGACGGCACAGGTGTTGAGCACGCAGACATCGGCCTGCTCGGCTGCATCGACCACCGCGTGGCCGGCGTCGGTCAACTGCCGGCCCAGGCTCTCCATCTCGCTATAGTTCAGGCGACAGCCCAGGGATTCCAGATAGATTTTCATGGCGGGGCAAGCATAGCACGTCCCTGCGCGGCTGTCAAAGATAAACGCGCGCGGTAGGGGCGGGGTGACCCCGCCCCTACTTGCACACGCACGCGGTAGGGGCGGGGTGACCCCGCCC
>JACSRL010000286.1 GCA_014879765.1 Anaerolinea sp.
ACCGCAAAGAGCGCAAAGAGCGCAGAGAAGGTGCAGAAGGTCTTTGTGTTCTGTGCGTTCTTTGTGGTCAATAATCTCTCAGGCAGGAACCAATGAATCGTCATGTCAATGCTATCGTTGGCAGGCTGAGCCTGCGGCCGCCGCAGCGCCGTTCGCTGGAGATCCTCGATCGCATCGCCGAGATTGCGCCGCCGCACAAGGACAACGATGTGCCAGGGGCGCTGGAGGTGATCCGTAGCGAGTTCCCCGCGGTCACAGACTTCGAGCGCGAGTTCCCGTCGCTCTGCTTCGCCTTGGCCACCGGGGTGGGCAAAACCCGGCTGATGGGCGCCTTTATCAGCTATCTGCATCTGGCGCACGGCCTGAACAACTTCTTCGTGCTGGCGCCTAACCTGACTATCTACAACAAGCTGATCGCCGACTTCACCCCTAACACGCCCAAGTATGTTTTCAAGGGCATTGCCGAGTTCGCGGTCAACCCGCCGGCCATCATCACGGGCGACAACTACGAAGGCTCAGCCGGCACGCTTTACGACGTGCTGCTGCGCTGCAAGATCAACATCTTCAACATCTCTAAGATCAACTCCGAGGTGCGCGGCGGCCGGTCGCCGCGCATCAAGCGACTCTCTGAGTACATCGGCCAGAGCTATTTCGACTATCTGGCCGGCCTGGATGACCTGACCCTGCTGATGGACGAATCACACCGCTACCGCGCCTCGGCCGGCGTGCGCGCCATCAACGAACTGAAGCCAGTGCTGGGGCTGGAGTTGACGGCCACCCCCTTCGTCGAGACCAGCCGCGGCCCCATCCCCTTCAAGAATGTCATCTACGATTATCCGCTGGCCCGGGCCATGGCCGACGGCTTCGTCAAGGAGCCGGCCGTGGCCACCCGCAAGAATTTCAACTCTAGCGGCATGACGCCCGAAGCCATCGAGCGCCTGAAGCTGGAGGATGGCATCCGCCTGCATGAGAGCGTCAAGGTGGAGCTGGAAACCTACGCTCGAGAGACTGGCAACGCCATCGTCAAGCCCTTCCTGCTGGTGATCGCCCGTGACACCACCCATGCCAGCCAGTTGATGGCCCTGATGCAGACCGACGCCTTTTTCGATGGTCGCTACAAGGAGAAGGTCATCCAGGTCGATTCGAGCCGAACCGGTGCTGAAGAAGACGCGATGGTCGAGCGCCTGCTCAAGGTCGAGCACACCGAGGAGCCGACCGAGATCGTCATCCACGTCAACATGCTCAAAGAGGGCTGGGACGTGACCAACCTGTACACCATCGTGCCACTGCGGGCGGCCAATGCCCGTATCCTGATCGAACAGTCGATTGGCCGCGGGCTGCGCCTGCCCTACGGCAAGCGCACAGGGGTGAGCGCGGTCGATCGTCTGAACATCGTGGCGCACGACAAGTTCCAGGAAATCGTGGATGAGGCCAACCGGCCCGACTCGCCTATCCGGTTGCAACAGCTCATCCTTGCCGAGGATCAGCTTCAGTCCCGAACCGTCACAATGGTCTCGCAGCCGCAGTTGGCTGCCCGGCTTGGTTTGCCGCCGCCGCAGTTCACAGCCAACACCCAGTTGCCCCCCTCCACCCCGCCGCCGGTCTTTCAGAAGCCGGAGGAGCAAAGGGTGGCTCAGCTTGCCTATGCAGCCATCCGCAAGCTGGAGAACCAGCCGCAGAAGCTGCCCGGCGTCAGCTATCTGCAGAAGCCGGCGGTTCAGGCTGCCCTGGTGAGAGAGGTGGCCGCCGAGTACACGGTGGGGCAGTTGAGCCTGGAGGGCATCGGGCCGGCCGTAGACATTGCGGCTGTCGTCGCCCAGACGGCCGAACTGGTCATCCAGCAGATCATCGACATCCCGCGTGTTTTGGTCGTGCCCCAGGGCGAGGTGCGTTCGGGCTACCATCCCTTCACGTTGGAGCTGGGCGCGCTGCGCTACCCCGCGGTAGATGAAGATATGTGGATCCAGCATCTGCGCACCGGAGAGCGCGTCGTGTTGGCGCTCGGCAGCGGAGGGGTGCAGGAGGAGCGGACGGAGGACTACATCGTTAGCGGATTGGTAGACTTCGACGATGTGGCCTACGATCGGCACGCGGATTTGCTCTACAGTCTGGCCGGCCAAGCGGTGAACCATCTGCGCAGCTATCTGTCGGAGGAGGAGACCGCCAGGGTGTTGCGCGTCTACCAGAAGCCTATCGCCGCGCTGATCCACGCTCAGATGCAGGAGCATTTCTGGGAGGACGCCGCCGGCTATGAGGTGAAGATCAGCAAAGGCTTCACCGATCTGAGGCCTAGCGCCTACACAACCGGCAGAGACGAGACCCCGCTCGATTTTCGCCAGGCGCCCAACGACAAGAGCAACATGGCGAAATATCTGTTCAGCGGCTTCAATCGTTGTCTTTATCCGGTGCAGAAATTCCACTCCGATCCTGAGCGCCGCCTAGCGGTCATCCTGGATCGCGAGGCCCTGAAGTGGTTCAGGCCAGCGAAAGGCCAGTTCCAGATCTATTACAAGTCAGGCGCTGACCCTGCCGAGTATCAGCCCGATTTCGTGGCTGAAACGGCGGACACGATCTACATGCTGGAGCCGAAACGGCGCAGCGAAATGGAAGCGCGAGAAGTCCAATCTAAGCAGGAGGCTGCCGTCGCATGGTGCCAGCACGCTTCCGCCTACACAGCCAGCTACGGTGGCAAACCGTGGCGCTATGTATTGATCCCCCACGAAATTATCGCTGAGAATATGACGCTGGCAGGACTCGTGAGACAATATGCAGTGCGATCTTAGTGAAAGACACTCTGGCGTCCAACCAGATCGTATTCCAGAGATCAGGAAAATCATCACATATGTCGGGAAAGATATTTGCCCCGGATCGCGGCGAACTCCTCGTCGCCATCATGAACACCCCCAGCGATTTCGAGATCCTCAAGACGCAGGGCTGGTATCGCGTTCCTGTCGACACGGCGCCAAAACGGTGGCCGCCACAGTGGATTGCCTTCTATCAAACCAAGGTCTTTGGCGATGAGGCCCATGCCGTGCGCTACTATGGTCGGGTGGCCAAGATCAACCGGGTGCCTCGCCATGTGCTCTTTCCTGAAGAGCCGGAAAATCCGAAATCCGGACGGCTCTACCACCAGGTCCACATCAGATCGCTCGAAGAACGCCATCAACCAATCATCAGCCGGCGTTGGCGGCGCATCGTGTTTATCCCTACCACCTGGACCAAGTTCGCGCAGGCTGATGAAATCAACGACCTTTTCGATGACAGCCCGCTGGAGGACAACCTGTGGCAGGAATTGAAGCGCGAGAAGATCCAGGCTGAACGGCAGTGGGAGTTCAAGCACCGCGACAGTCGCTACACCTTGGATTTTGCCCTCTTCTGCCACGACGGCAGCATCGATGTCGAGACCGACGGCGACACCTACCACGTCACACCGGAGGCCGCCGCCAGCGACAATCAACGCAACAATGCGCTGGCGGCAGCAGGCTGGCAGGTGTTGCGCTTCACTGGCCAGCAGATCCGGGAGCGTTCGGCTGAGTACTGTGTGCCCACCGTTTTGGGTACCATCAACAAGCTGGGCGGCCTCAAGGAAGACACGATCGTGCCGCGCAAGTTCTACTCGCTGCCGGAGGGGCCTGCTCAACAACTGGCTCTGTTTGAACCAACCCCGGATTACGATCTTGACTAGACCGCGTCCGTGATCATGTTCCAAACCTACCTCCACCGCTTCACCCACCTCCACACGGCCGCCAACCGCACCCACTGGACGGAGGCGACGTGCTTTCGGGCGCCTAATAAGCCGCTGCTGCTCCTGGCCGTGCTGGACCAGTTCGCCCAGGGCAACGTCAGCGGCGACTTGATCGAACTGACGCCGGAGTTGGGGGAACTGTTCGCGGGCTACTGGTCGCGGATCATGCCGCCTCATCGGCACGGCAACATCGCCATGCCCTTCTTCCACCTGCGCGCGGACCGCTTTTGGCATCTGGTCGCCCGGCCTGGCCAGGAGCAGGCGCTGGCCGCGCTGATCACCATCTCCTCCATCGGCCAGGTGCGCACGGTGCTGCTGGGCGCGCGGCTGGACGACGATCTGGCCGCTTTGTTGCGCCAGCCTGAGCCAAGGGAGGCGCTGCGCCGGGCGCTGGTGGAGACCTACTTTGCAGCGGAGTTGCAGGCGCGATTGCTGGAGCAGGGTCTGGTCAACGTGGAGGCCTACCGCTATGGAGAGGAACTGCTGGCGCAAGCGCCGCCCCAGGTGCTGAAGGAAACACCGGAGCAATACCGCACAGCCGTGCGCGACCAGGGCTTTCGCCGCGTGATTGTCAGCGCGTACGACCACCGCTGCGCCTTCTGCGGCATCCGCATGTTGACCATCGACGGCCACACCGCCGTCGACGCGGCTCACATCGTCCCCTGGTCGGTCAGCCATAACGACGACCCGTGCAACGGCATGGCGCTGTGCCGGCTCTGTCACTGGACCTTCGACGAGGGGCTGCTGGGGGTGTCGGCCAGGTATGCAGTGCTGTTGGGCCGGCAGTTGGCCCAGTCCCCCAACGTGGCGGGGCATCTGCTGACCCTCGCTTTGCGGGGGCGCCCCATTATCGGCCCGGGCGAGCAGTCGTTGTGGCCAGACCTGGACGCGCTGGCGTGGCATCGGCGGGAGGTGTTACGGTGAGGGTGGCATCAGACGCTACACTGCTGTCGGGTGCATTGATGAAACCACTTGCGAATTGCGCCTCCATTGACTGCCATTGAGCGTGCCAGATCCTGTTGCCTCGGTACAGAATCTTGACCATAGCGATCAGGCGGGATAAAATCATCTATAGATATCAATAACTAAAGAGGTTTTTATCCATGCCAGTCGCCAACTCGGTGAACACCGCCCTCGATCTTTTTCGCCTGCACGGTGGTTTTCTCCGCACTGCCGATGCCCTGCGCCTGGGCATTCACCCGCGCACGCTCTATGCTATGCGGGATGCCGGGATGCTGGTGCGGTTGAGTCGCGGCCTATATCGTTTGGCGGATCTGGCGCCGCTTTCCAACCCCGACTTGATCGTTGTAGCCCAAAGAGCGCCTCAATCTGTCATATGCCTGGTGTCCGCGCTAGCCTTTCACGGGTTGACTACCCAAATTCCGCATGAAATTGATGTCGCCATGCGCAGCGGATCGGCGCGCCCAGCTATTGATTACCCACCGCTGCGCATCTTCTGGTTTTCGGGCCAGGCGTGGAGTGAGGGGATCGTCGTGCATTTGCTGGACGACACACCAGTGCGAATCTATGATCCGGCCAAAAGTGTGGCCGATAGCTTCAAATTCAGGAATCGATTGGGGATCGATATCGCTCTCGAGGCGCTCCGTCTGTATCGAGCACGACGTGATTTCAGTGTTGATGTCCTGCTCCGGTATGCTCGCATTTGCCGCGTGCAAGAGGTGATCCGGCCGTATCTGGAGGCTCTGCTATGACCCGCAATATGGCAGCCTCCGTTCATCAGCGCCTGCTCAACCATGCACACGCCACAGGACGCCCTTTCAACGAAACACTTCAATACTTTGTACTGGAGCGATTTCTCTATCGTCTGGGACAATCTTCATACGCGCAACACTTCGTATTGAAGGGAGCACTTATGTTGACTGCCTGGCAAGGACCTTCTGTCCGCTCAACGCGCGATGTGGATCTGCTGGGACATCTGAGCAACTCCATCGATCGAGTAGTGGAGGCCATTAGGACAATCTGCATCGAACCCGCGCCAGTGGATGACGGTCTGGTCTTCGATATTGAGAGCATCGCCGGTGAACGAATTGTAGAAGGAGCTGATTACCAAGGCGTGCGTGTTCACATCTGGTCATATCTTGGGAACGCGCGTATTCGGGTTCAGGTGGACGTAGGTTTCGGCGATCCGGTAGTGCCACCACCGACCCTGGTTCAGATACCAACCATCTTGGATTTTCCACCGCCTTTGGTCAGAGGTTATAGCCGTGAAAGCGCCATCGCTGAGAAGTTCCATGCTATGGTACTTCACGGCGAGATCAACAGCAGGATGAAGGACTTTTACGACATCTGGGCCTTGGCCGCTCAGTTTCATTTCAACGGGCAGACTCTGATCGACGCTATCCGCGCAACTTTTAAGTATCGGCAATCGCAGATTCAGGTTGCTCCGGTTGCGCTCACAGACGCCTTTGTCTCAAGGAACGACAAACAAGCTCAGTGGGCAGCTTTTGTTCGCCGTCTTTCACTTGACGGCCAGCCACCAGCTCTAGGAGATGTTGTGCAGCTAATCGCTGCTTTCTTACAGCCGGTAGCCATGGCGTTGAGCGAAGGACGGTTGTTCGACCAACACTGGCCTCCCGGTGGACCTTGGCAGTAGAAGCCAATACTTAATGATGCCGAAGTACTATTCGGGCCTACTCAGTCATAGCAAAATCCAGGCGGATGCGGAAGATTTTTGGACCGGTGCGACCAAGGCTGTTGTAGTGCGTGCAAACCCTCAACAGGGATGCTTCGGCGGCCCTCAATACGACAGGGGTGCTATGACCAGCGCGGGCGGCCTGTCATTGGCGCCAACTCGCCGATCTGTTCCGCCGTCAGAAAGGAGCACGCGCCGGCGGCGGCGTGGGCCAGGAGCACGATGCGCGCCGCCTCCTCCACCATCTGGCTGCGCAGCAGCGCCTCCTCGCTGCCAGAGGCTGTCACCAGCAAGCCCTGGTTGCGCAGCAACAACACCCCCTGGTTGACGATCTGCTCGGCGATGGCGTCGATCAGCGCCGGCGAGGCGGGGGCGAAATAGGGCAGCAGCGGCGTCTGCGCGCCGATGGCCAGGTAATACTCCGGTGAGATCGCTCCCAGGCTCAGCCCGGCGCAGCCCAGCGCGATGCAGTTGGGCGGATGCAGCAACAGCGTGATCTGGGCGTCCGCGCGGGCGCGGTAACAGGTCAGATGCACCCCGTGGTCTCGGGAGGCGCGCGCCAACTGCCAGCTTTGCGGCCTCTGAAGGGAGAGGGGTATGAAATCGGCCGCGCTCAGCCGGTCCAGCCGCGCGCCGGCCGGCGAGATATAGCACTGATCCTCCCAGCGCAAGCTGACGCTGCCGCCCTCGCCGCGCACAAAGCTCGCCTCCACCAGCTTGCGGCCGACGGCGGCCAGGTTGACCAGACGCGAGTCCAGGGACATGGGGTGTTCCTTTCTGCTATAGCCACGCGGCCAGATCGGCGGTGCTGGGCAACACCAGATCGGCCCGCCTCAGGTCCGCGCGGTCGCCGAAGCCGCACAAGACTCCAACGGCCAGCGCGCCGGCCGCCTGGGCCGACTGCACGTCGGCCGCGGTGTCGCCCACCATGACCACGTGGCGAGGGTGGACGCCCAGCCGGTCGGCGGCGTGCAGAATCGGCTGGGGATGCGGCTTGATGCGCGCCGTGCTGTCGGCGCCGACGATCACAGCGAAGATGCCGGCCAGCCCGTGCTGCGCCAGATAGACGCGCAGCTCGGCCTCGCTGCGCGTGCTGACGATGCCCAGCAGATAATGGCCGTAGAGGGCCTGTGCCAGCTCCACCGTGCCCGCCACCGGCGTCAGCCGCCGCCCAGGGCTGTTGGCGTGGATCAAACCCCAGTCGCGGGCCAGGCGCTGTGCCAGCGTGTCCAGCCGGAGCCAATCCAGCAGGGCCAGCCCGTCGTTGAAGCGTTCGTTGAGCCAGTCGGCCAGGTGGCGGGCAGCGCGTTGCGTGTCACGTCGAGGCAAGAAGGGGCGAAAGGGGGCCAGGCGCCGCGTCAGTCGGGCGACCGTCTCGTCGTCGGTCTCCACCAGCGTGCCATCCAGATCGAAGAGCACAGCCGCCACCCGCCGCCCGCGCAGAATCGCAGCAGGCCGATCACGCATCACGGTTCACCCTCACTCGACCGCCCCGACCTCTCCCAGCGGCCAATAGCTGAGCCAGGCCTTGCCGACGATGTTGTCGATGTGTACGGGGCCAAAGGAGCGGCTGTCGTTGCTGGCCCCGCGGTTGTCCCCCATGACAAAGACGTGCAGGGGAGGCACGACGCGCGGGGCCAGGTTGCCGCGCGTCTCCTGGTTCAGGTAGGGCTCCTCCAGCGGCTGGCCGTTGACAAAGACCTGGCCGTCGTGGATGGCCACCTCGTCGCCGGGCAGGCCGATCACCCGCTTGATCAGCAGCTCATCCTCTGGCCGCACGCGCAGCACGACGATATCGCCGCGGCGGGGGGTGTGCAGCCGGTAGGAGAGCTTCTCCACCACCAGCCGCATGTCGGTGTGTAGGTTGGGCTCCATGCTCTGGCCGTAGACGCGGGTGGCCTGGGCCAGGAAGACGTGGATCAAGGCGGCGATGACGATGGCGGGAATGATCGTCTCGGCCACCTCGCGCAGGATGCTCTTGGAACGCGCCGCGGGCTGGGGTGGTGGTGTACTCACCGGCGCGCCGGTCGGAAAGGCGTCGGCGTCGGGGAGCTCATAGTTTTCGCTGATCGGCGCCTGATAGCGGGTGTCGCTGGGGGATGGCTCGTGGTGTAGGTCGTTCATACGGTCAAACTCGTTCCAGATCGGTCGATCCCCCAGGCGTCTCGCCGGGTCGGGCGGGACGCCCTGGGGATCAAGGCGTGGCGGGCCGGGCGGGACGCCCTGGGGATCAAGGCTTTGCAGGACGCCCTTGAATCGAGGCTTAGCGGCGGCGGCGGGGCCGTTTGTGGCCGCCGGAGCCGTCATCCAGCATCTCGCCCATGGAGGGGTCGCTCTCCCGACCGCTGCGCTCCGGCGGGTGGATGCTGGGGCGAGGCTGGCCCTGGCTGCTGCCGCGGTCGCCATAGTTGCCGCCGCGGTCGCCGCCGCGGTAGCCGCTGTCCCGGCCGCCGTAGCCGCCGCGATCGCCGCCGCGGTTGCCGCCGCCGCTGCCCTTGCGGTCACGCTCGCGCGCTTCTTCGGCCGTCCAGCCTTCCAGCACGGCCTGGCGGCTGAGGCGAATCTTGCCGCTGGCCTTGTCGATGTCGATCACCATCACCATCACCTCGTCGCCGACCCGCACCACATCCTCCACGGTGGGCGCGCGGTAGTCGGCCAGTTGCGAGATGTGTACCATGCCATCGATGCCGGGCATGATCTCGACAAAGGCGCCGTAGCTTTCGGTGCGCACCACCTTGCCGGTGTAGATCTTGCCGATGGAGGCCTCTTCGGTCAGCGCCTCGATCTGAGCGATCGCGCCCATGATCTTGGTGCCGTCGGGCGCGGCCACGTAGACCGAGCCGTCGTCCTCGATGTCGATCTTGACCTGGTACTCGTCCTGGATGGCGCGGATCACCTTGCCGCCTGGCCCGATCACCTTGCCGATCTTGTCGGGGTCGATGTGCAGGGTGATGATGCGCGGCGCGTAGGGGGAGAGCTCCTTGTTGGGCTCCGGCATCACGGCCAGCATCTTGTCCAGGATGTGCAGCCGGCCCTGATAGGCCTGCTGCAAGGCCTGTTCCATCATCTCCAGGCTGATGCCGCGGATCTTGATGTCCATCTGCAAGGCGGTGATGCCATGCGCGGTGCCGGCGACCTTGAAGTCCATGTCGCCCAGGTGGTCTTCCATCCCCTGGATGTCGGAGAGAATGGCGTAGCGGCCGCTGTCGGCGTCGGTCACCAGGCCCATGGCGATGCCCGCCACCGGCGCCTGGATCGGCACGCCCGCGTCCATCAAGGCCAGCGTGCTGCCGCAGACCGAGGCCATGGAGGTGGAGCCGTTGGAGCTCAGCGCCTCGGAGACCAGACGCAGGGTGTAGGGGAACTGCTCCTTGGGCGGGATCATGGGGAGCAGCGCGCGCTCAGCCAGCGCGCCGTGGCCGATCTCGCGGCGCTTGGGGCCGCGCATGGGCCAGGTTTCGCCGGTGGAGAAGGGGGGGAAGTTGTAGTGGTGCATGTAGCGCTTGGATTCCTCAGGCGCCAGCGTGTCCAGCTCCTGAGCCTCGCGCGGGGTGCCCAGCGTCGCCACGGTCAGCACCTGGGTCTCGCCGCGGGTGAAGAGACCGGTGCCATGCACGCGCGGCAGCACGCCCGTCATGCAGGTGATGGGCCGGATCTCGGTGGTCGTGCGGCCATCGGGGCGCAGGCCCTGGCTGAGAATCTGCTCCCGCACGCTCGATTTGAGCATCGAATCGAAGGCGCTGCTCAGTTCAGCCTTGTCGAAGCTTTCATCCAGCTCCTCGCGCACTTCGACGCTGAGCTCGTCCAGGGCTGCGCTGCGCTCCTCTTTCATGTAGCCGGCCTGCAGAATGGTGTCCAGGCGCGCGCCGACCAGCGACTGCACCGCGGCCTTGATCTCATCCTTGGGCTTGGGCGCGGCAAAGTCGAACTTGGGCTTGCCCAGTTGCTGGCGCATGCGCTGCTGCATGACGATGAAGTCCTGGATGCTGGCATGGGCGAACTTGAGCGCCTCCAGCATCACGTCTTCGGGCACCTCGTCAGCGCCGGCTTCCACCATCAGGATCGCGTCGGAGGTGCCAGCCACCCGCAGGTCCAGGGTGCTGGTCTGCATCTCGGCTGCGGTGGGGTTGGCCACGAAGCCGCCGTCGATGAAGCCGACGCGCACCGCGCCCACGGGGCCATCCCAGGGCACGTCGCTGATGGTCAGCGCGCAGGAGGCCGCGTTGATGGCCAGCACGTCCAGCAGATTCTGACCGTCGGAGGCCAGCGCGGTGACGATGATCTGCACCTCGTTGCGCATCCCCTTGGGGAAAAGGGGGCGCAGCGGCCGGTCGGTCAGGCGCGCCGTCAGGATGGCGCCCTCGGAGGGGCGGCCCTCGCGGCGGAAGAAGGAGCCGGGAATGCGGCCGGCCGCATAGAGCTTCTCCTCGAACTCGACGCTCAGGGGGAAGAAATCGATGCCCTCGCGTATCGAGCGGGAGCCGGTGGCGGTGGCCAGCAGGACCGACTCGCCGGAGCGCAGGGTGACGGCGCCGCCGGCCAGCAGGGCCAGCGTGCCGGTCTCGACGACGATCTCATGGTCGCCGATTTGACTGTTGAACTGATATTTCTGAACTTGCATGGTGTCCTTACCTCATAAGGATCGGTGAGTTGGTTGCCACCGCTCCCGGCCAGATCAGCGCGTTGACGCTCAACGCGAATGCGCCCGCGATGATCGCCATGCCAAGCCCTGCGGGTTCCAGAAAACCCGCAGAGCTCGGATGACGGCCATCACGGACGCCGGCTGACCCGGAGGTCAGGGACTGGGGAGTAGCGCCGAGTAGTCAGTCGTCAATGAACGGTTCAGCCGTAGGCGCCGGGCACTTGAATCTACAGTCAAGCGCAAGTGCCCGGAACCTGAACAGTTGCTGACGACTCAGCGGCACTCCCCAATTCCTGAACCATGCGCGGCGTCAGGCCGGCCGGCGACGGGATGGGTGGTTAGATTGATGCGATGGCGGAAGTCGCCGGTGCGCAGGGCTGTTGGCAGCCGGCGGCCCGGGCGACTTGCGCCATCTGTGCTGTGTCAAGACAAAAACAGGTCGGGTAGCTGGCTTGTGAAAACGCCCGGCTACCCGACAGATCGTACAAACCTCGTTTACTTGCGCAGCCCGAGCCGCTCGATCAGCAGCTTGTAACGGGGTTGATCCTTGCGGCTGAGATAGGCCAAATGGCGCCTGCGCTGGCCCACCAGCTTGAGCAGGCCTCGGCGGGAGGCTTCGTCGTGCTTGTGGGTCTTCAGATGGTCGATGAGCTGGTTGATGCGCGTGGTCAGCAGCGCCACCTGCACTTCGGGCGAGCCAGTGTCGCTGGCATGGACCTGGTAGTCCTTCGTGATGGTGTCCTTTTCCGTTTTCGAGAGAGGCACGTGATTTTTCTCCTTTATCGTATGGCACAAAAAGAGCCAGGGTACCGCTGGAACACCGAGGCGCATACCCCAGCACAACCAAGGCCGATTATAGCATAAGTGTCAATAGCACACAAGTTCGCGCACGCGTGGTCGTTGACAGCAGGCATTGGGAAGTAACTGTTCAGGCGCCGGGCACTTGCCGTAGATGCTACGCGAGGTGCCCGGCGCCTGAACAGTTACATTGGGAATTTGTCACGCGTCTGGCGCTATGCTAGAATCGTGCCCATGACCGACAAAGCCAAAGACAAAAACAGCAAAACAGTTGGAGCCGAGCAGCCGCGCCGGAAAACGATCCGGACGATGCTGGTGGCTGCATTGCTTTTCATTCTGTTCCTGGGCGCCTTCAGCTATGCCGCGCGGGCGGTGTTTCAGTGGGCGCACGCAGCCGCGCTGGCGTTGCCCAGCCCCCGCCAGGAGCGCGCGCCCAGCGTGGCGCTGCCGGCCGTGGCCCAGCCGGAGACGCCCGCCAGCTCCTCCCCCCTGGCCCAGCCGGCCGTGGCCGCGCCCGCGGCCGACGCCAGCCAGCCCGACGCCCCTCAGCAGAGCTCCAACGACCAGCGCATCACATTCCTCTTGTTAGGGGTCGATCAGCGGCCCGATGACCCCAGCCCGCTGCGCACCGACACCATGATCGTGGTCACCATCCAGCCGGAGACCAACCAGGTGGGCATGATCTCGCTGCCGCGCGACCTGTTCGTGCCGATCCCGGGCTTCGACTATAGCGGCAAGATCACCACCGCGTATACGGTCGGCGAGCTGAACCACTATCCGGGCGGCGGCGCTGCGTTGGCCAAGAAGACGGTCAGCGAATTTCTGGGCTATCCCATCGATTACTACGTCAGAATCAACTTCGACGGCTTCGTCCAGGCCATCGACGCCATCGGTGGGGTCGATGTGATGGTTGCCAACGCGATCCACGACGAAGAGTATCCGACCATCGACTACGGCTACCAGACCTTCCACCTCGAGGCCGGCCCGCAGCATCTCGACGGCGAGACGGCGCTGAAATACGCGCGCTCGCGCCACGGCGCAGGCAATGACGATTTCCAGCGCACCAAACGCCAGCAGCAACTGCTGTTGGCAGTCAAAGACAAGCTGATCGAAAACAAACTGCTCACACCGGTGCGGCTGCTGGAGCTGCTGCGCGTGGTCTCCAACTCGGTGGATTATGACATCCCCGCCACGCGCCTGCCCGGCCTGCTGGCCCTGGCCGGCCAGATACAGGGCAGTGAGATCGAGCAGTTGGTGCTCGATACCCGCTACGCCCAGATCGACGCCAACAGCAAGTTCGGCTGGATTTTGGTGCCCAATCGCGAGAAGATCCGCCCGGCCGTGGATCAGATCTTCCTGGCCCAGGCCGCGCCGGCCGCGGCCGCGGTGGATGTGGAGGCATTGGCCCAGCAACAGGCGCGCCAGCAGGCGGCCCAGGCCCGTCAGCAGATACTCAGCGACTACCAGGCTCAGGCCGAACTGCTGCGCCAGCAGCTCAGCGCCGAAGGCGCGCGCGTGGGTGTCTACAATGGCACCGGCGACCCCATGCTGACCGCCCGCGCGGTCGATTGGCTGCAACGCCAGGGCTACAACGTGGTGGAAGCCCAGGAAGCTGACCGCTCCGCCTATCCGCGCACGACATTGATCACCTACGGGGAGAAGCCGGTGGCGACGGAGGGATTGAAGGAGATGTTCGCCATTGCCCGCGGGAATATCCAGGCTGGCCAGCCGGACGGCGCGGCCGCGGTGGATCTGCGTCTGATCATCGGCCAGGACTTTTATCTGCTGGTGTCCAACTGAGGATAGCGGCGTGGGATGATCTGGCTGCGAGGCGGGAAACACCCTGTTCGCAGCTTTTTTTGTGTGAGGCGCTATGTACCAACGAATTCTCGTCCCCCTCGATGGCTCGGCCTTTGCCGAGCAGGCGCTGCGCCATGCCCAGCGGCTGGCGCAGCCCGGCCAGTCGGAGATCCATCTGCTCTCGGTGGCCCCCCTCCTGGAAGACCAGAGCCTGGCCGCGGTCGATCTGTACCCGGTCTATGTCTATCGCGACTATCTGGTCGATCACAACGTGGAGATGGAGCGCATCACCACCGAGTTGCAGGGCTATCTGGAGCAGATCAGCGCCCGGGTGAAGCAGGCCGGCTTCCAGGCGACGCCGGTGATTCGTTTCGGCCAGCCGGCCGACGAGATCATCACCTACGCCGCCAAGAGCGGCTGCGATGTGATCGTCATGTCGACCCATGGCCGCTCCGGCATCGGCCGTTGGGTCTACGGCAGCGTGGCCGACAAGGTGCTGCGCAGCTCGGCGATCCCGGTCTTGCTGGTGCGGGCGCAGGAGGCTGCCGGCAAGCCGCGCTGAGCATCCAGAGACTTCGGAAGTCGCCGCCACCAGGCGGCGACTTCCGAAGTCCTGTGTCAGGCAATCCTGGCCCGCTCGACAGCCTGATCCATCATGGTCTGCTGGAAATTGCGCACCCGCTCCGCCCGGCCCGGCCAGCGCAGCACGTAGCGTCCATCGGGGTGCAGGTCCCAGGCCAGCCGGTTGTCGGCCAGCGCCTCCTCCAGATCGGCGATCAACTGCTGTTGCAGCTTGGGATCCTCCACCGGCACGATCAGTTCCACCCGCTCGTCCAGGTTGCGCCCCCGCCAGTCCGCGCTGCCCATGAAGGTGTAGGGCGCGCCGTTGTTGTGGAAATAGAAGATCCGGTCGTGTTCCAGGAAGCGGCCCAGGATGCTGAGCACGCGGATGTTCTCGCTGATGCCGGGCAGCCCTGGCCGCAGCCGGCAATGGCCGCGGATGATCAGATCGATCGACACGCCGGCCTGGGAGGCCAGGTAGAGCTGCTGGATGATGGGTACGTCGTCCAGCGCGTTCATCTTGGCGATGATGCGGCCATTGCCGTGGCGCTGCTGATAGTCGATCTCCTGCTGGATCAGGCGCAAAAAGGTGCTGCGCATGGCGCGCGGCGCGACGATGGCCCGCCGGTAGCGCTGGTCGGGGGCGTAGCCGGTCAGCGTGTGAAACAGATTGACGATGTCGTAGCTCAGGTCGGGGGCGCAGGTGAACAGACCCAGGTCAGTGTACAGCTTGGCGGTCTTGGGGTGGTAGTTGCCGGTGCCCATGTGACAGTAGATGCGCAGCCCGGTGGGCTCCTGGCGCACCACCAGCGTCGCCTTGCTGTGCGTCTTCAGGCCCATCACGCCGTAGGTCACGTGAACGCCGGCGTCCTCCAGCCGCTGGGCCCATTCGATGTTGTTGGCCTCGTCGAAGCGCGCCTTGACCTCCACCAGCACGGCCACCTGCTTGCCCCGCTCGGCCGCGCGCAACAGCGCCGCCACGATGGGCGATTCGTCCGAGGTGCGGTAAAGGGTCTGCTTGATGGCCACCACCCCCGGATCGGCCGCGGCCTCTTCGATAAAACGCTGCGTGCTGGCGGCAAAGGACTCGTAGGGGTGGTGTACCAGCAGGTCCCCCTGGCGAATGATGGCGAAGATGGTCCGGGTGTCCTTGGTCTGTCCTTCCTGGGCCAGCCGCGTCGGCATCACCGGCTCCCATGCCTTGTAGCGCAGCTTGGGCAGATCCAGGTTGGCAAGCTGGAAGCAGCCGGTCAGATCCAGCAGGCCGGGCACCTCGATCACCTGCTCCTGTGTCAGCTCCATCTCCCGCATCAGCAGGGTGCGCACATACTCCGGCATCCCCCGGTCCACCTCCATGCGCACCACGCTGGCGAAACGGCGATCCCGCAGCTCGGCCGAGATGGTGGCCAGCAGGTCTTCGGCCTCCTCCTCGTCGCGGCGCACGTCGGCGTTGCGGGTGATGCGGAAGGGGTGAACGCTGAGCAGGTCCATGCCCTGGAAGAGCTCGCTGGCGTTCTGCATGATCAACTGCTCCACCGGCAGGAAATAGATCCGATCATCGCCGGCTGTGCCGGGCAGCCGCAGCCAGCGGCCGTGGTTCATGGGCACCTTGAGGCGGGCAAAATGGGTCGTTTGCCACTGGGGATGGCGCAACAGCACCGCCAGCGACAGGCTCAGGTTGGAGATGAAGGGGAACGGATGGCCCGGATCGACGGTCAGCGGCGTCAGAATCGGGTAGAAATGCGTGTTGAAATAGTCGCGCAGCAGAAAGCGCTGATCGATGTTCAGGTCATCGTAGTCGCAGATGATGACATTGGCCTCGGCGGCCAGCGCCGGCTTGAGCTGCGTCTCCCAGGTCTCGGTCATGGTGTTGTGCATCAGGCGAGCGGCGACGCGAATCAGCTCCAACTGCTCGGCCGGCGTGCGTCCGTCGGGCGTCAGCTTGCGCACCCCCGCGGCCTTCTGGCGTTTCAGGCCGCCCACGCGCTTCTGATAGAACTCATCCAGATTGCTGGCGGTGATCGCGGCAAAGCGCACCCGCTCCAGCAGCGGCGTGCGTTGGTCCAGCGCCAGCCAAAGCACGCGCCAGTTGAAGTCGAGCCAGCTCAGCTCCTGGTTGAAATAGAGCGTCGGATCGTCCAGCGCGGGATGTTCCGGCGTTGGGCGCGCCTGAACCGCCGTGGGCAGGGAGAAGCCAGGCGCCGGCCGCCAGTCGGCGCCGGCATCGGCCGGCGGCGTGTCCGGGGCGGCGGCCGGTTCCTGCGCTGAGCTGGCCGGCTCGGCCGCCTCCTCCTGCGGCGCGGCGCCAGCGCTCCCCGCCTCGGCCAGAGCGGCGGGAATGGCTTCGATCAACTCATCAAACTCCTGAATCGACGCCGTTTGCTGCACGATCGCATCGTCGTCGTGGCCAGATACGGCAGAGGTAGTGGATGCCTGCGGCTCAATCATAGGATGCCTCCCTGTTGGAGTAAGTGACTGTCCGAAATCGATCTGGTCCTACTTTACCAGCAGTCCCCT
>JACSRL010000700.1 GCA_014879765.1 Anaerolinea sp.
CTCCGAGTTCCTCCCTGCTCCCCACGGCTTCTCCGAGTTCCTCCCTGCTCCCCACGGCTTCTCCGAGTTCCTCCCAGTCCCCCTCCCCTCCCCACCATCTGCTGAAAACTGTCTTCGGCCACGACGCTTTCTGGCCTTTGCAGGCTGAGATCATCGACAACGTGCTGGCGCGGCGGGATACGCTGGCGGTGATGCCCACAGGCGGCGGCAAGTCGCTCTGCTACCAGTTGCCGGCGCTGCTTTTCGACGGGCTGACCCTGGTCATTTCGCCGCTGATCGCCCTGATGCAGGATCAGGTAGACCAACTGCGCGCCCTGGGCGTCCCGGCCGCCTTCCTCAACAGCAGCGTGGACTACCGCAGCTATCTCGACACCATGGCCGCGGTGCGCCAGGGACAGATCAAGCTGCTCTACACCTCGCCGGAGACGCTGCTGCGGCCGGAGACGCTGGTGCTGCTGGACCAGAGCCGGCTGGCCTGTCTGACCATCGACGAGGCGCACTGCATCTCGCAGTGGGGGCATGATTTCAGGCCGGAATATCGCCAGTTGCTGCCGGTGCGACGGCGCTATCCGCAGGCTGTCTGCCTGGCCTTCACCGCCACGGCCACCCAGCGCGTGCGGCAGGACATCGCCGGGCAACTGGGCTTTGCCGCGGCCAACACCTTTGTGGCCAGCTTCAACCGCGCCAATCTGCACCTGACTAGCCGGTCGCGCAGCGATGGCCTGGGGCAGGTGCTGGCCTTCCTGGAGGCGCACCGCGAGCAGTCGGGCATCATCTACTGCGCCACGCGCGATACTGTCGACAACCTGGCCGCGCGGCTGAGCGAGCAGGGCTGGCCGGCGCTGCCCTACCACGCCGGGCTGGACGATGCCACGCGGCAGCGCAACCAGCGCGCGTTCGTGCGCGCCGATGTGGCGATTATGGTGGCCACCATCGCCTTTGGCATGGGCATCGACAAGCCCAACGTGCGCTTCGTCCTCCATTTCAACCTGCCCAGGGACATCGAAAGCTACTATCAGGAGATCGGCCGGGCCGGCCGCGATGGCCTGCCTGCCGACTGCCTGCTCCTTTTCGGCGTTCAGGATGTACAGACCATCCAATATTTCATCGACCAGGGCGCGCCCTCGGAGCAGGCCGGCGCGGTCGCGCGCCTGCAGGCTATGCTGCGCTATGCGCAAACCCGCGACTGCCGCCGGGTTCCTCTGCTGGCCTATTTCGACGAAGTCTTCGCCGCTGTCCCGTGCGGCGCCTGTGACAACTGCCTGAGCGAGCAGGCGGACGGCGCAAAGATCGACCTGACGCTGCCGGCCCGCAAGTTCCTGAGCTGCGTCAAGGAGACCGGCCAGTTCTTCGGCGTTGCGCATATCGTGGATGTGTTGCGCGGCTCCCAGGCCAAGAAAGTTATCCAGCGTCGCCATGACCGGCTGGCCAGCCACGGCAGCGGGCGTGAATACTCCGACACCCAGTGGCGCCAGTTTGGCCAGCAGTTCATCGCCGCCGGGCTGTTGGAGCAGGACATGCAGCATGGCAGCCTGCGCCTGACCGCGGCCGGACGGGAGGTGCTGGCCGGAGAACGGCCGGCGCTGGTGGCTGCGCCGCCGCGGCCGGCTGAGGCCCTGGCCCCGGCGACCTACGACGCCGGGCTCTTTCAGGCGCTGCGCACCCTGCGCCGTGAGCTGGCCGACGCGGCCAACGTTCCACCCTACGTGGTCTTCTCCGACCGCACCCTGGTGGAGATGGCCACCTATTGCCCGCAGAGCCCGGCGCGCCTGCTGGAGATGGAGGGGGTGGGCCAGGTCAAGCTGGAGCGCTACGGCGAGGCCTTTCTGGCATTGCTGCGCGACTACTGCGCGGCCCATGATCTGGCCGAGCGATCCAAGATGCCGCATGCGCCCGCCATCCTGACGGGACGGTCGACCAAGCGCCGTTTCGTCGAGGTGGGCGAGTTCTTTGCGGCCGGCTGGTCGATGGAGCAGCTTCAGGGGCAGTACGGCGTGCAGCGCAACACCGTCGTGGGCCATCTGGCCACCTTCCAGCGCCAGGGGGGCGCGGTGGATGGCGCGCGCGTTCGGGCTGCCTCCACGCTGACGCCGGAGCAGCAGACGCAGGTGCTGACGCTTTTCGACGAGCTGGGCGCCGATGCGTTGGCGCCGGTCTTCCAGGCGCTGGACGGCGCGATCCCCTATGAAGAGCTGCATTTGATGCGGGTGGTGTACCTCGCCCACCCGGCGTGATTGCCAAGCCCCGCCGCCTGGCGTATAATGCCGGAGTCGATCCCGCGCGGCGTCCCGCCGCGGTTCCCGGAAAACTCTGCCATGCGTTTCTTCAACACCGCCGGACCCATCAACTGCCAGAAGCACTACTGCGTGCCGCCGCTGACGCGCTTCAACCTGGATGACATCCTGGGGATGATCGACCGCGAGCGCTACTTCGTCCTGCACGCGCCGCGCCAGGTGGGCAAGACCACCTATCTGCTAGCGTTGATGGATCACCTCAACCAGGCTGGTCGCTATCGGGCGCTCTACGTCAACGTCGAACCGGCCCAGGCGGCCCGGGAGAACGTGCGCAGCGCGATGCAGGCCATCCTGGCAGGGTTGAGCTCCATGGCGCGCGACTATCTGGGCGACACCTATCCAGAACAGATCTGGAGCGACGTTTTGGCCGAGCAGGGCGAATACAGCGCGTTGACCGAGGTGTTGACCCGGTGGGCGGAGCGGAGCGACAAGCCGCTGGTGCTGATGATCGACGAGATCGATGCGCTGATCGGCGACACGCTGATCGCGGTGCTGCGCCAGTTGCGGGCGGGCTATCCCAAGCGGCCGGCGCTCTTCCCGCAGAGCGTCATCCTGTGCGGGGTGCGCGATGTGCGCGACTATCGCATCCATTCCAGCCGCACGCAGGAGATCATCACCGGCGGCAGCGCCTTCAACATCAAGGCCGAATCGCTGCGCATGGATGACTTCGACCGGGCCGAGGTGGAGCTGCTCTTCCGCCAGCACAGCAAGGAGACGGGGCAGCCCATCACGGACGAGGCGCTGGCGCTGGTGTGGGAGCTGACGCAGGGCCAGCCGTGGCTGGTCAACGCGCTGGGCTGGGAAGCCTGTTTCAAGCTGCCGGCCGCCCGGGATCGCCGCACGGCCATCAGCGCCGAGATGGTGCAGGAGGCCAAGGAGCAGCTCATCCTGCGCCGCGAGACCCACCTGGACCAGTTGGTGGACAAGCTC
>JACSRL010000703.1 GCA_014879765.1 Anaerolinea sp.
GCTGCCCCCGCCGCATCATCGGGCGCACTTTGGTGGTGTCGATGTGGGAAAAGAAGCGGGGGATGTAGGGCCAGCGCCGCATGGCATGCGCCTCGGCGGCCAGAATCAGGTGGCTGGCCAGGAGTTTGCTTTCGTTGCGGACTCATCTCCTACCTGCCGATTCCATCAAACATATCTGCTGTGCGGTTGAGATTCCTTCAATAGAAGTATCGGCGCGCGCGGCTGCAAAATGACGGCATAAGCGATTGACTTGCGTTTCTCCCGCACGTATCATGAACGGAAGTGAGCATATTGGGACTGGTTGTGCTGTCGCCGCTTCTCGCACACATCATGGAAGGCGTAACGCGGAAAGCTGCAGGCCGCAGCCCTCTGACGCAATCTTGCCGTTGCAGGGGAAGACGATCATGAAGTCAACAAGGATCATTCCATGCATCCTATTGACGGGCTTTTTGGTGACATCGTGTCTCCCTTCGCTAGGGAATGCGACGCCGGGTGAGTCCCGGGATGCTGCACCAATGCCTGTGGTGGAGGTTGACCCCGAAGCCAGCAAAATCGAGTGTAGACTTCCGCTGCTAGACGGAATGGGTGAGATTACGGACACCTCAGAGATGTTTGCGATCCCACCGGCAATCGATGATGGGCAAGTACTGTACGAAAATGAGCGAGCGATCGTGTATGTCAGCCGGCGGCAATTACTGAGCTACCTGGACCACCCGCCTTTGGGCTGGCAACGGGACTTCAGTGACATCAAACAGAAAGTGGAGCAAGGTAGCCGGGTATCGGAGCGCGACTTGTATGATCTTTACCCGTTTATAGACGATTCCATTCGGATGGCCAACATTGCGGTGTATGACAAATCAGAAGGGTCCAACGTTGCTGCACTCATACTCCGCCATTTCAGTTGGAACTATGACGTCGATGCGAGCGGTGGGTACACAATTGTCTATCTTGCCGATTGTACTGAACTTCTGGTCCTGGAAGCTTGGATATCGTGATCTCGATGAGAGAGCACCTTCAGGCGCAAGCAGTAGGGGCGCGACAGGCACGATGAGGCAGACCTTCCAACACCGACCGATGTGATTGTCGTGACTGCGTCGCCAGACCTCGAAACCTCACGTTTGAGAACTGATGGTTCGGCAGAAGGCGCATCACTCGGCAATCAGGCATGCACGTCTCCGCGAGCCAACTTGAACCCATGTGGACCACGTCCATTGCCACAAGCCTGCTGCTCGACAACTGAACGTCGCTGTGCTTCCATCTTCAGGATCCGAAATTGTTGTTCGGCGCTGTCTCCGCCGGATGTGTCGCTTGCGGCAGCTAAATCAGCACTCCATGACGGGCGACCCGGCACGCAAGATGTCCTTCCTGTAAACTCCAGCACCGGAGACGGCGTGCCTTCGCCTATTGCCAGCGCCTGTTGCAGTCTCTCCCATTGATTGCCAATCAGGCGCGAGGCTGGCACTTCCGGGAGGCATGTGTTGGCGACGATGGACATGTCGGGCAGTCTCCAACTCGCCCTGGATACGACAGCCGGGGCGAGCAGCCGAACGATCCACCTGAAGTGTTCTTGCTAACCTGCGCACACCGGCTTTACGGAGAACGCCATTGTCCCTGGCAGAAGGAGAAATCTGGCCAGATTTCTGCTTTCCACAGTTCATGCAAGGAGAGGTTTCGCGGGCGACCGAGCCGGAGCGCACGGCCTGCCATGCTGAGGGCTGGGTGCACCCAGACGCGCTATCTCGCCGGCGCAGTTGTCCGGCGATTTGTCCAACGCGGGGGGATCGGGTTCAATAGGGATCCACAAGTTCCCGTCCTGAAGATTTGCCCGGCCGCTTGCCCGGCTGCTTGCCCAGCGACACAGAGGATGCACGCATGGACCTCACCCAGTGGCGTCTCGCCGTCAGAGAACAGGCCGGCCGCCTGCGCCGCCGGCTTAGCGACCTTGTCCGCCAGACGGAACGGCTGGCGCCCGGCGTAATCTACGGCGCCACCGCGGGGCTGACCGTGGCGCCGCTGGTGGCGGCCGCGCAGAGCGGGGTCGTGCCCTACGTGGAATTGGCAGCGCTCCTGGGCAGCGCCGGCGTCAATCTCCTCACCACCGAACTCTACAACTGGCGCCAGCGCAGCGAGGAGGAGACTGACGAGGAACTCCCCGCCCGTCTGGGCGAACTGGCTGTGACGAACCCCGACTGGCGGGACCTGCTCGACAAACTGGTGCAGGAGACGCAGGCCGTCACCGCCGTGCAGACCGCGCTGGGCGAGGCAGCGGCGTCCTACCTGGCCGCCCTGCAGGAAGATGCGCAGCAGTTGGGCAGCCGCATCCTCGTGGCCAGCGTGGGCGACAACGCCGGCAACGTGCTCATCGGCGACGGCAGCACTCAGACCATTACGGAGACCACGGACAACCGCACTGTCAGTGTGCGCGGCGGCGCCGTCGCCCAGGAACAGGGCATCGCGGCCCAGACGCTGACCGGACAGGCCAGCACCGGCCCGGATGCCATCCAGATCCAGGCCAAAACAGTCAACTTCTATCACGGCAGCGGTTCTGGCGAACGCCCGGTGGCCATTACCGCCGTGGATCGCGCCTCCGCCCTGGGTCTGTATCTCCAGTACCTGATTGCCGCCAACCGCTACCTGCAGCTCCAGGGCATCCGCGCCCAGGGGACGCTGGTGGATGTGGAGTTGGAGCGCGTCTACGTGCGGCTGCGCGCGCTGCGCGAGCGAGCCGCCGAAGCTGCGTGGCTGGCCAGTCAGGCTGAGGCCGCCCCCGGCGAACTGGCGCGCGCCCGGTCAGAAGGCAGCGTGCGGGAAGAGGTCACCATCCCCGTGGAAGAGGCGCTGGCCGCCCACAACCGCCTGGTGGTGCTGGGCGACCCCGGCAGCGGCAAGACGACCCTGCTGCGCTACCTGACCCTGCTCTATGCCCGCACCCTGGCCGAGAAGGGCAGCACGCTGGTGCAGACGCGCCTCTCGCCCCAAGAGCCTTCCCGTCTGCCCATCCTGATCCTGCTGCGCAGGGTGGGCGACTTTCTCCAGAAGAAGCCCGACACGGGCACCGACGGCCATGCGCTGCTGCTCGAATTTCTGCAAGAGAGTCTGGCCAACGAGCGCATCCACGCGCCGGCGGACTTCTTCGACACGTGGCTGAAGACCGGCAACGCGGTGCTGCTCTGCGACGGGCTGGACGAGGTGGCGGATCCGGACCTGCGGCGGCGG
>JACSRL010000480.1 GCA_014879765.1 Anaerolinea sp.
GTGGCCGACATCGAGGCGCTGGACCCGTTGACCGAGCAGGCGGTCTATCGCGTTGCCGAGGCGGCCCTGGCCAATGCGGAACAGCACTCGGCTGCCAGTCAGGTGTGGGTCAGTCTGGCGCGGGCGACCCCCGCTGGCGGACTGCGTCTGGAGATTCGCGACAACGGCGCAGGCTTCGACCGATCGGCTGTGTCGGTGGATCGCTACGGCCTGACCGGCATGGCCGAATGGGCTGAACTGGTCGGGGGCGATCTGCGCATCGAAACAGCGCCGGGCCAGGGCACGCTGGTTGCGTTGGAGATCAAAACATGACAGCTATTCGGGTGTTGATCGTCGACGATCAGGACGTGGTGCGCCACGGGCTAGGGGTGATTCTCAGCCATCAGCCGGGCATCGCGGTGGTCGGCTATGCGGCTGATGGGCAGGAAGCCCTGCAACAAGTGGCAGCCCAGCGGCCCGACGTGGCACTGATGGACCTGAAGATGCCACGCATGAACGGCATTCAGGCCACCCGGCAGATCACGCGCCAGTACCCCGCAGTCAAAGTCGTGGTGTTGACGACCTACGACGCCGACGAGTGGGTTTTTGACGCCATCCGGGCCGGCGCCAGCGGCTACTTGCTCAAGGATAGCGACGGCGGGGAGATCGTGGCGGCGGTGCGGGGCGCGGCGGCCGGCGAGGTGCGCATCGACCCGGCCGTGGCCGGCAAGGTGCTGCACGAGTTCAACCGGCTGGCAGGGCCGCTGGGCCAAGCACCCACCCAGTTAGCTTCACCCGACCTCAGCCAGCCGCCGCTGGAGGAACTGACCGAACGCGAGCTGAGCGTCTTGCAAGAACTGGCCCAGGGCAAGACCAACCGCGAGATCGCCGAGACGCTACACCTCGCGGAGGGTACCGTCAAGAACTACGTCAGCAGCATCATTGACAAGCTGCACGCCAACGACCGCACCCAGGCCGCGATCCTGGCCCTGAAGCTCGGCCTGGTGACGCTGGAATGACCACGCTGGATCACGCCACCCAGTAGCCATTCATGCGCCCGGCGCGCAACCGTGGAAGCCTGTTGGCCGGTCTGAACTCCCAATTTTTGCCTGGATTCATGGAGTCGCGCCTCACAAATTTCGCTGTGGGTGGTTGCTCTGGTCACATGTGATGCCCGGCCCGCGCCAGCGCCAGCTCGGCGCCCCTCACAGCGTGCGCCAACTGCTCAGCATGATAGCGCCGGCCGGCCAGCGCGGCCATGTCTACCTCGACGCCTTGGGCAGCGGCAGCCTCGACCTCGGCCGCGGCCTGGGTGGCCTGGTCACGCGCGGCCCGCAACTGTGCGATGTCCACCTGATCGATCATCGCCATGGCCGCCACGGCCGCCTGTTCAGCGCGCCAACGGCGGGAAAGCACCACCGCCATGTCCACCTCCTGGCCCTGATCGGCCGGCGCCAGCGCGGCGTGGAACGACGTGCAGCAGTCACAGAAGTGGGCCAGAATGCCCACGTCGCCCGTGTCTGCCAGCGGCCTGGCGCTGGCGGCGCTCCCCAAGGCCAGGGTCGCAACGATCAGCATACCCAGCACCAACAGGATCTGAAAACGCGTCTTCATGGACCGTCATCTCCTTTCGCATGAGTGGCCCTGGGGCGCACGGCGCGCTCGCTCGTCGCCACTCCTTGCCTTGTCTGCCCCAGTATAGCAGATCTGCTTATGCGGCGCATTGCACAAAAAGCGTCACCTGCCCGCGCGTTACGTTATGCTTTTACGTTCATGGAGCTATCGCAAATGTGATACTGCTCAGCAGGCGGCCAAACATTGGTTTCGACATGCCGTAAAAGGCTATTGTGCAGCGATCAACGTTTGACCCGCCCGCGCGGCTCAGCGATCCTCCACCGAGGCCAGCCCTTCCCGCAGCGCATAGAGAGCCGCTTGGGTGCGGTTGGCGATGTGCAGCTTGCTCAGGATGTTGCTGACATGCACCCGCACGGTACCCTCGCAGATGGTTAGTTGATAGGCGATCTGCCGGTTGCTGTAGCCGTGCGCCAGCAGGCGCAGGACATCCATCTCGCGTTCAGTGAGCGCATCTCCGCTGGCCTGTGAGTGGGCAGGATGAGCGAGCTCGTCCAACACCTGGCGGGCAATGGCAGGATGCAGCCACGCGTCGCCATGCTGCACCGCGCGCACCGCGCTCGTCAGTTCCCCCGGTTCACAGTTTTTGAGCAGAAACCCTGCCGCCCCCGCCTTGATCGCGGCCAGGATGCGCTCGCTGGCCGCGGCATGGGTAAGCACCAGCACCCGAGGCGCAGGTCTGTTTGTTTGGAGCTGTTGCAAAGCCTCGCCCCCATTTTGCGGGAACAGCAGCGCATCGATCACCACCACATCGGGCTGCTGGCGTTCTGTCACGTCGGCAAGTTCGGCCAGCGTGCCGGCCTCTCCGACCACCTCTATATCAGGCTCCGCCGCCAGCAAAGCACAGATACCCCTGCGCACCAGCATCTACCGGTCCGCCACACAGATACGGATTGAGCGTTCACCAACTGGCCGACTGTTCATCGCGCCGCCTCCTGGCAGGTCGCCAAAGCGCATGGCTCTGCCTCATTATAGCACAGATTCGCCCCCTGTGCGCGAGTCAATTTGGCCATCCTGTCGCAAGGTTCTCTTGCCAAGGGCTTGCCGATGGCATATAATGAACTCGCAGAACCTGCAGGTAGCAGGATCTGATGCCGCTGTATGGAGGTATGGCTATGTTGGCTGTACAAGAATTGACTGACAAACTTGATACGTTGGAACAAACGGTCGTCCATTTGGAACGGCGGTTGCAATGGGTTGAAAAGCGTGAACCAGGGAAGATCAGGACAGACCATCCCCACATTGTGCGTTTTCAGGGTGTTTGCGGTGGCCGTCCGATCATCGAAGGCACGCGCATTTCGGTCAAGACCGTTGTGGGCTGGGTCCGATTGGGCATGAGCCTTAACGAAATCGTTGAGCAGTATCCGTTCATTGCGGCGGATCAGGTGTCAGACGCTTTGGCATACTATCAAGATCATCCTGAGGAGATCGAGGCTGAGTTCGCTGAAGAGCAACGCATCTTTATCCGCAATCTCGCTGAGTTCGCGCAGCGAGACCAGGGGTAACCAAGACTCATGTTCCACAAAATCCTGATCGCCAACCGCGGCGAAGTCGCCGTGCGCATCATCCGGGCCTGCCAGGAGATGGGCATCCGCACCGTG
>JACSRL010000271.1 GCA_014879765.1 Anaerolinea sp.
CGTGACCGTTGATTTCGATACGGCGGCCTACTCAATCAACGGTCACGCACCCGCCGGCTGAGCAGTTACTCACCGTCTATCTAGCCATTCCTGATAATCATCGGCAGATACATCGGCGGCGGGGTAAAGACGATGCCAAAGAGCACATCGATCTGCACACCCGTCGTCACCAGCACCACCCGCTGGCTGGGCGTGGTGGGAGCATAGGCGCGCGGCGTCACCTGCGTCACCGTATAGTACCGGTCAACGGCCAGACCGGCAAATCCGAAGCTGCCATCGGCGGCCGTCTGCGTCTGCGCCAGCGTCGCCCCCCCCTCGGCCAGCGTCACCACAGCGCCGGCCACCCCCATCTCGCCGGCATCGCGCGTCTGATTGCGGTTGGCGTCGTTCCAGACGATCCCCTGAA
Organism: Anaerolinea sp.; assembly: GCA_014879765.1. Taxonomy (GTDB): domain Bacteria; phylum Chloroflexota; class Anaerolineae; order JAAEKA01; family JAAEKA01; genus JAAEKA01. The sequence goes on from JACSRL010000271.1 coordinate 407, forward strand.
TGCTGCCAGCCAGCGGCGTGGGCGAGGGGGTCGCCGTGGGCGTGGCCGTGGGCGTCGGGCTGGCCGTGGCAGTCGGCGTGCGGGTGGGGGTGGCAGTCGGCGTCGGCGTGCGGGTGGGCGTCGGCGTGTGCGTCGGGGTAGGCGAAGGCGTGAAGGTGGCCGTGGCCAGCGGATAGACCAGCAGCAGCCGCGGCCGCTGCTCCAGCGCGCCGTTCTCGCGGCTGGCGATGGTATATTCCACGTCGGGATCGTCGCTGCGCAGCAGCAGCCCCTGGTTGCTGGCCGGGTTCGCCAGCCAGCCGCGCACCGCCTGGCTCACGTCAAAGCCGCGGCGCACCGCGGTCGCGTCGAAGATCCGGCTGTCCACCGGCGTCCCGCTGCGGTCGCCCGGCACGCCGTTGGCCCCCGGCTGGCTCCAGGACTGGCCGGCCGCGGCCTGCAGCCAGGTGACCTGGCCCTCCAGCCAGGCGCGGCTCATCGGGTAGGCGCTGATCTCGGCGGCGTTGTTGTTGCTGCGGCTGCCGGTGTAGAGGCTGAGCGCAGCCCCGCGCAGCCCGTTGGCCAGCGCCTGCGGCGGCACGCTGCTCAGGTCGAAGCGGATCAGGCCGTTGCGCACGTTGGGCGAACGCACCCGCACCTGGGCCGCGCCGCCGAAGCCGCCGGTGGGCGTCCAGCCGTCGAGATAGGAATCGCGCACGCCGCTGTAGCCGTTGACCCCCTCTTGTAGCGTCAGCGTCGCCACCGGCGGCGGCGTCTGGCCGGGGTAGAGGGTGACGTGGTGCGCGCCGGAGCTCAGGCTGAAGCGCGCCTCGCCGCCGACCAGATCCACAGCCTGTGCGCTGAAGGTGGCCTGGTCCACCGCCAGATCTTCGACCACGGTCCTCGTCTGTGGCAGGCCCAGGCTGGCCGTGTTGACCGCCGCATCCAGGCCGGCATCGTCCACCAGCTTCACCGCCAGCGTGTTGCCCGTTTCCACCGCGCCGTCGACGGTGGTCCAGCGCGGCGCCGCGCCCTGTTGCGTCACCCGCACCCACCAGAGGGTGGTCGAAGTGTCGGTGATCGCGGCAAAGGCCGGCGGCGGCGCGCCCAAGGAAAAGCCGGCCAGCCACTGCACCACGGCCTCCTTGCCGCCGGGCAGGGGGGTGGCATGGTCGCCGGGGAAGGTGACGTAGCTCAGCGGCGCGGCCGGATCGGCTGCCAGCACCGCGGCCACCATGTCCTCGGAGTGGTGGGGCAACACGGTGGTGTCGCCGGTGGCGTGGTAGATGCGCAGCGGCGTGTGGGCCAGGTTGCGGGCAAAGCTCAGCGGTGAGCGGCGCTGGTACTCGAACCAGGTGGGCGTGTCGGGCGGCCCACCCAGCTCCTGGGCGATCAACATCTGCCGCCACGGCTCCGACTCCGCATACCAGCGCACCAGGTCGGTGGGGCCGCGGTCGGCCACCACGGCGGCGAAGAGGCCCGGGTTCTTGGCCGCGGTCACCAACGCGATCTGGCTGCCCATGGAGGTGCCGGTCAGGTAGATGCGGCTGGGATCGACGTTGTAGCGCTGGCGCACCCACTGGATGGTATCCAGGATGTCCTGCTGGCTGGCGCGCGAGGCCAGCGGATGGTCATAGGGCGGCCGGGGGTAGGCGCTGCGCTCGCCGTGCATGTCGGGCGCAGCCAGCAGCCAGCCGGCGTCCTGCGCCACCTGGCCATAGTCGCCCATGGGCGCCCAGCGGCTATCGCCCCAGCCGTGGATGGCCAGCAGCAGCGGGGTGGGCTGGCCCGGCTGGTAGCTGGTGGGAATCTGCAACGCGGCCGGCTGGGTGGTACCGTCGTAGCTGCTGGTGAAGGTGAAGTCCACCACCTGCGCCGCGACCAGATCCTCCCCCTGCAACACCAGGTGGACGTTGGTCATGCCCCACTCGTCGGGCTGGCCATTGCCTTGCAGCGCCGAGGTCAGCCGCACCCGGTTGATCCCCTGCCGCACCAGCGCCGGATCGATGGGCCATTCCTTGGTCCCGCCGGGATTGGGGGTGCAGTAGGTGCCGTTGGTGGCCGAGCCGTCGATGATGCTCTTGCCGATGAAGGTGTCGTTCAGATAGATGTCGTTGCGCGCGCCGACGTTGAACTCGTCCCCCACCAGCTTGGCGCCGGAAACCGTGCCCGACCAGACGATGAACATATCCCCCTCGGCGTTGGGGGGGCCGTAGTTCTCGCCCACCCACAGGCAGCCGGTGCGGGTAGAGGAGGCCACGCCCTGCGGCAGGTTGGCCGGGGCAAACGTGGCCGGCGCCTCCTGGCGCTGCTGCCGGGCCTGGCCCGCGCCGGTCAAACTCAGCAGCAGCGCCGAAACCAGCAGCAGGCCGGCGGGCGCGGGCCCACGCTCACCAGGCTGATGAGATCGCTGTAAAAAGGTACGCATGGGCGCTCAATGCCGCGTGATCAGCGGCACGTAGAATCTGAAGCCCTGCAGGTGGGCAAAGTTGATGTAGATCGGCGCTGTGCTGCTCACCGTCACCGTCGTGTCGCGGTTGGCAGCCGGCGAATAGCCGGGCGGCGCGAACTGGAGCAGCCGGTAGGTGCGGTTCAGCGGCAGCGCGGTGAAGCTGTACACGCCGCTTGCCGTGGTGACCTGGGCGCTGAGAAGCTGGCCCGCCTGGTTGTACAGCTCCAGGCGGGAGCCGGCCAGCGGCTGGTCCACGGCTGGATCGAACCGGTTGTTGCCGTCCACATCGTGAAAGACCAGCCCCACCAGGCTGCCGCCGGGGGCATTGGTGGGCGTGGGCGACGCCGTGGGCGATCTGTCTCTTATACACATCTG
>JACSRL010000306.1 GCA_014879765.1 Anaerolinea sp.
CTGGAAAGCCTGATCCTGCGCGAGGAGGTGCTGGCGCTGGAGAAGCGCATGAACCTTCGGGTGGTGCTGGTGTTGAGCCGGCCGGCAGCCGATTGGCAGGGCGAGACCGGCTACATCCGGACTGAGCTGCTGCGCAAGTATCTGCCGGCGAAGAACTACCAGCGTTGGGAGTACATCATCTGTGGGCCCGGCCCTATGGTCGATGCCATGGAGCAGACCCTGCCTGAGATCGGCGTGCCCATCGCGCGCATCCACGCTGAACGATTCGACATGGTGTGAGAGGAGCCATCGCCATGACATTACGACTGGTAGCCCAGGTCACGCGGATCATCGCGCTGTTCCTTGTTTTGATCGCGGTCTTTTTCGCCATCGCCATGGCCTACACGCCGATTCTCAGTGGAAAGACGCTGGAGCCGGGCGAGCAGTCGCCGGCGCTGGCGCGCGGCATCGCTGACGTGCCGCACCCGGTGGACACGGAACGGTTCATCAACTGCGAGAACTGCCACGCCATCGGCGCGCGGCGGGCCATGCCCGACAATCACCGCACCTTCAGCGACGCCACCTGCTCACTCTGCCACCTCTACCCGCCCCCGACCGAGCAGGCCGAGCAGGCCGTGGCCCAGGAGGTAGCCGGCAAACCGCCCTATACCTTCGGCTGGACAGCGCCCATCGACCAGCGGGCGGCGCAGACTTTTGACCTGCCCGACCCCTGCGCGGTGGGCGCGGGGCTGGAGCAGTTGGTGACGCAGGAGGGCTGCTCCGTGCGGGCCGACGGCGCCACCTGCGTCGCCTGCCACAACGCCGAGCTGCCGCTGGCCGGCGTCCATCTGGACGACCTGGCCGGCAAGCAGGACTTCATCGAGCGCGGCTATGTGGCTCGATTCGTGCGGGCGGAGAGCGCCAAGCCGGTCAACCTGAAGCTGCTCTTCAGCGACTGGCAGGCCCGAGGTTATCCCGATTGATGGCGCGCCTGGCCTTCTATGTGGTATAATTGCCGCAACTGCTCAGCCGGCGGGTGCGTGTACGTGGATTGAGTAGGCCGCCGTATCGAAATCCACGTACACGCACCCGCCGGCGGGTCAATCCCAGACTTCGGAAGTGGCCGAGCGCCATCCGAAGTGAGGCATCGGCGCAGCCAAGCAGCCTTGCCACGAAAACCGGCCACTTCCGAAGTCTTTCTGCCAAGTGGCCGAGCACCCATCCGAAGTGAGGCATCGCGCAACTAAGCGGCCTTACCACGAAAACCGGCCACTTCCGAAGTCTTTCTGTTTGATACCTTAGGAGAATGAACCCATGAGAACAAACCTGTATCGTCTCTCTCTCGTCGTCGCCCTGCTGGCGCTGCTGGCTTTGTTGCTGGCAGCCTGCGGCAGCAGCGCCCAGCCGCAGCCCACGGCCGTGCCTGAGTCGACGCCGACCACCCCCGCCGGCCTGGGCGATGTCTGGGCCAGCGTGCAACAGAGCGGCAAGCTGGTGGTCGGCGTCTCAGCCGATTACCCGCCGTTCGAATACTACAACGACCAATTTCAACTGGACGGCTTCGACATTGCCCTGATGCGCGCCATCGGCGAGAAGCTGGGCGTGCAGGTGGAATTCAAGGACTTCGCCTTCGACGGCCTGGGCAGCGCCCTGCAACTGGGCCAGATCGACGCGGCCATCTCGGCCATTTCGGTGACCGACCAGCGCGCGCAGCAGGTCGATTTCAGCAGCGTCTACTACGTCGGCGCCGATGCGTTGTTGGTCGCTGCTGACAGCCCTTTGACCTCGCTGACCAAAGAGGACGATCTGAGCAAGCTGCGTCTGGCGGTGCAGTCCGGCTCGGTGTACGAGAGCTTCGCCGACCAGGAACTGGTGGAAACCGGGCTGTTGCCCGAGGACAACCTGCACGCCTACAACGACATCGAGCAGGCGGTGCGGGACTTGCAGCGGGGCCGCGTCGATGCGGTGCTGATGGACCGCCAGCCGGCGCTGGCCTTCGAGGCCCGCGGCGGTGTGCGCAACATCGGCCAGGGGCTGCATCCCCAGAATTTCGCCGTCGCGGTGGCGCTGAACCAGGATCCGCTGCGCCGGGTGATCAACCAGGCGCTGGAGCAGTTGCGCCAGGATGGCGTGATCGATGATCTGGTGGTGGAGTATCTCAAGATCCCGGCGCAAGAGATCTTGCCGCTGCCCACGCCAGAGCCAGAGACGCCGACGCCGACGCCCGCGCCCGATCAGCCCACGCCCACTCCGCAGCCGCAGCCGGTCTGCATCGACGGCATGGCCTGGGTGGCTGACCTTAATTACGACGACAAGAACATGACTGCGCCGCCGGTGATCCCGCCGGGCCAGCCCTTCACCAAGTCGTGGCGTATCCGCAACAGCGGCACCTGCACCTGGGACAGCCGCTACGTGCTGGCATTTGACCGCGGCAATGTGGCCGCGGCTCAGATGAGCGGCCAGCCGACGGCGATTCAAGGCACGGTGGCGCCCGGCGCGACCTATGACATCAGCGTCAACCTGATCGCGCCTGCGATCCCTGGCGTCTACCAGGGCTTCTGGCAGATGCGCAACCCCAGCAACACCTCCTTCGGCGAGACCATCTGGGTGGGCATTCGCGTGCCCGCGCCCGCGCAGCCGACGCCAGCGCCGACGCAGACCCCTGTGCCCGGCATCACCTTCACCACCACCAGCAACAACATCATGCAGGGCCAGTGCGTGACCAACAGTTGGAGCACCAGCAACGTGCAGGCGGTCTACTACTTCCAGCAGGGCCAGAACTGGGAAACCCACGGCGTCGAAGGCGTGGGCAGCCGCCAGGAGTGCCCGCAGCAGACCACCACCTACTTCCTGCGGGTGCAGATGCGCGATGGCTCGGTGCAGACGCGCGAGCTGACTGTGGCGGTCACGCCGGTGATCGGCGCGCCGGTCATCTCGCAGTTCACAGCCAGCCCCTTGCAGATCAACGTCGGCCAATGCGTCACCCTGCAATGGAACGTGGAGGGCAACACCACCCGCGTGGCGCTGTTGCGCAACAACGGCGCGCTGTGGGATGGCGCGCCGGTGCGCGGCAGCTTCCAGGATTGCCCGCCCGGCGCCGGCCAGATGACCTACACCTTGCAGGCCAGCGGCCCCGGCGGCAGCAGCCAGGCGGTGCAGACAGTCAACGTGCTGACCGCCCAGCCGACCAACACCCCTGTGCCGCCGACGCCGACCTTCACGCC
>JACSRL010000485.1 GCA_014879765.1 Anaerolinea sp.
CGCTGGTTCGATGTGACGGTGCTGAAGTGGGAAGAGCTGCAGAACGGCGCGGTGCAGCCTGGCAACGGCTGGACCATCACGGCCACCCCCCAGGGCGATCCCTGGGCGGTGAAGCGGACCGGCAAGACCGACGCCAGCGGCGGTGTGGTGTTGTCGCTCACCCCTGGCACGTGGCAGATCGCCGAGACGATCAAGAGCGGCTGGACGCCGGTGACGCCGGCCTCGGTCTCCATCACCCTGGACCAGTATGCGCCTCCTGGTGCGGTGGATCCGGTGATCTTCAAGAACCGGGAGCCGGTCTGCTACGCCAGCATCACGGTGGAGAAGAACGGTCTGGGCACCGACGCCAACGGCGGCCAGGTGTGGCTGGGCCCGCTGGCTGGTTGGCAGATCACCCTGAGCCGGCCCGACGGTGCGATGGCGGCTGTGACCCGCACCACCGATGGCACGGGCAAGACCACCTTCAGCAACCTGCGGCCTGGCGTCTACAACGTCACCGAGACGGTGCAGCCGGGCTGGGAGGCAGTCAGCCCCAACCCGCAGCAGGTGATCATCCGCGATTGTGAGAACGCCCGTGTGCTGTTCGAGAACCTGGAAGTGGTGGGCAAGCTGCAGATCAGCGGCACCAAGTACTTCCGGGCCTGGGTGCCCCCGTACCAGGGTGTGACCGTGGGTCTCTCCGGCTGGGGCATCACCGCCACGCTGAAGGGTTCCAACCCGGCGGTCTACGTCACCACCACCACCGATGCGCTGGGCAACTACAGCTTCAGCGAGCCCACCCTGGCGGCCGCCGGCATGGCGATCCCTGGGGCGACCATCACCGTCTGCGAAGAGCAGCGCGATCACTGGATCCCGGTGAGCCCGGTGTGCGTGGATGTGAAGTTCCCCTACCCGGTGCCTGTGGACTACAAGGGCGTCAAGGTGAACTTCACCAACGTGCAGGATCCGCCGCTGCCTGGGGCTTCCACCGGCGGCGCGACCAGCACGGCCACCTGTGCGGTGGGCTACACGGTGCGGGCGGGCGACAACCTGTCCAGCATCGCGGCGGCCAACGGCACCACGGTGCGCGCGCTGACGCAGCTCAACGGCCTGGCCAATCCGAACATGATCCGGGCCGGCCAGACGCTGTGCATCCAATAGCCAATCTGGCAATCTGAGGACGTGTCACGGCCAACTTCTTGCTCTGGCCGGTCTCCGACCGAGCCAGCGAGGGCTGTCGGACACGCCCCTAGCCGATAGCAGTTAGTTCCGCAACAAAAAGCGGGCGGTTGGCAACCGCCCGCTTTTTGTATTCCATCATCTGGCCGGCTCTCAGCGCAGGCTGTAGCGCCAGATGCCCTCTGCATCGGTCTGCACGCGCACCAGGCCCTTGTTCTCCAACACATCCAGGTGGCCCAGCACTTCCGACACGGCCAGATAGGTGTCGGTCTCGTCGAGCCGGCGAAAGATCGCCTCCACCAGTTGCCAGACAGACTGCGGCCCGCGGCGCAGCGCCTCCGACAGACGGGCCAGGCGTCGCTCGTAGAACCGGAAGCGGCTGTTGATCAGGCTGCGCACGTCGGCCACGGCATCCCCATGGCCGGGGATGACCAGCGCGATCTCCATGTCGTAGATTCTGCACAGGGAGGCCCAGTAGTCCACCAGCGGACGGCGACGCTCCTGTTCACCGGCCGGGGGAGGGCCAACGAGGGCGTTGGAGCTGATGTGGGCCAGCAGGTGATCGTTGCTCAGCAGCAGCCGGTCGTCAGCTTGATAGAGACAGATCAGGCTATCGGCGTGGCCGGGACAGTGCAGCACCTGCCAGTCCGCGCCCGCCAGGCTGATCACCGCTCCTTCGTTCAACAGCCGGGCCACCGGCGCATGGCCGATCAGTTGCTGCATCCGGCGATACAGGCTGGCCGTGCGCTGGGCCAGCCCGGCCGGCACGCCCGCGGCCAGCAACAGCGCCAGCCAGAACTGATCATACGCGGCCTGATCGGAGGGCCAGCCTTCGATCAGCGGCTGCGCCAGCGGATGGGCCCAGACCTCCGCGCCGCTGGCTGCCACCACCGCGCCCACCAGGCCGTAATGGTCCACGTGGGCGTGGGTGATGAGCACGCGCTGGATATCGCGCAGGGCAACGCCCTCCCTGGCCAGACCGGCCTGCAAGGCGGCCAGCGCCGACGGCGTCTGTGGCCCGACGTCGATCAGGGTCAGAGGTTCGCCCCGCATCAGATAGGCGTGAACAGGTCCGACGGGGAAGGGGGTGGGCAGGGTGATCTGATGGATGTTGCGCAGCAGCGGCGCATCGAAGGGGTCGATAGGAACGGTCTGCATAGGCGCTCTGGGGAACTCAGCCCTCGCGGCTCTTGACCAGCAGGGTCCATGTCCCGCGCTGCGTCACCTTCTCCTCCTGGTTCAGAATCTGGACCTTGAAGGTGACGTAGCCGCCGCCCAGGCGCGGCATGGGCTTGAGCTCGGCCACGGTGGCCTGAACGCGTATCGTGTCGCCGATCTTGACCGCAGCGCGGAACTGCCATTCCAGACCCATGAAGCCGAGCACAGTCTGATGCATAAAGCCCAGGCGCTCCGCCAGGCCGGTGGCCATGGAGAGCACCAGCAGGCCGTGGGCGATGCGCTCGCCGTATGGCGTGTCCTTGGCGACCTGTACATCGGTGTGCAGCGGGTTCCAGTCGCCGCTGAGCATGGCGAAGCTGACGATATCGCTTTCGGTCACCGTGCGTCCCTGGCTGGTGATCGAAGCGCCGACGATGTAATCTTCGTAATAGAGACCCTGAACAGGTCGCAAATCTGCCATCATAACAACTCCTTGCAGGGGATCGGACCAGGCTATTGTACCGGCAAAGCAAGGCGTTGACAAGCGCCAGATAGCAAGACTTCGGAAGTCACCGTCGCGGGACGCGGTGACTTCCGAAGTCTTGGGTTGGCAGTTGCCAAACCCCAGAAAAGACAACAGGCCCAAACTGTATCGTTTGGGCCTGTTGGCGGAGAAGGGGCCTCAAGTAACTTTCGAGCTCTGTATACGGGATTGACCGTGATCGGCGGTGTTGGCAATCGATTAACCCTGCTTTCCAGGTTATTGCCCTATTCCCGTAGCGGTACTATCCGACATGGTACAACCGACCTGTGCGTCCAAGCTGCCGCGCACTTCACTGTCCGATTTCTACAGGCTCCCTTGCTCCTGGCTTGGAGAGCTTTGTCT
>JACSRL010000214.1 GCA_014879765.1 Anaerolinea sp.
GAGCTCAGTCGGCGCAGGCTGGCGGCTGGACGGCGTCAGCTACATCGCCCGCATCGGTGCGGAGAACAAATTCTCCCTCGTGCTCAACGGCCAGAGTGCGACGATCCTCAAACAGGACGGCGTCTGGCGCACCGCGCCGGCGCTCTTTGCGAGACTCGAATGGGCGGGCGACGGCACGTCGAGCGGCTATGGGCAGTGGGTGGTCACGACCACCGACGGCGTGCGCTACGAGTTTGGCGATGCGGGCGCCATGCCCTCCAGCTTTCTGCCGGAGAGCGCAACGGCGCTGATGCTGGAACAGACCTCCAGCACGAACAGCACCTATCGCCAGGCGAAACGCTGGTATCTGCGCCGCGTCGTCGACCTGAACGGCAACACGATGGAATATCGCTACTGGGGCGAACGGGGCTGGGAGAACGGCTGCGTCAACGACAGTTGGGTGGCCAACAACCGCCACTGGTTCACTCGCGCGCTCAGCCCGACCGAGATTCTGTGGAGCCGCAACGATGCGGCCGGGGTGGGCGAGTATAAGCTGCGCGTGCAGTTCATCTACGACTGGGCGAACAAACGGCAAGACCTGCGCATCAAGGGCAGCGCGGCCGGCGACTGCATCCAGGCCATGTACGGGGAATACAACCGCCTGCTGGAGGTGCGGGTCGAGGTGCTGAGCAACGGCGCCTGGCATGTGCTGCGCAGCTACAAGCTGACGCATTTGTACAAACGCTTCACCAAGGCCGGCGCCGAGGATATGATTCGTCCTTACCTGACGGAGATCGCCGAGTTTGGGGCGCGTGGCGCCAGTTGGCCTGCGCACACCTTCGTCTACAATTTGACGAATCCCAACCGCGTGATGCTGCAAACCGCCAACAATGGGCAGGGCGGCGCGATCACCTACACTTACGGACAGTTGGCGGCTGCTTGCTCCGCAGGCGTCTGTCCCTATGGCAGCTGGCGGCTGGCGGCCATGCGTAGCGACCTGACCGACGGCCTGGGCGGATCGATCCGCACCGACTATTGGTACGGCCCCGGCATGATTGCCGATGACGGCGGCTTCCGCGGCTTCGGCTATGCACAGATCACCCACTATGACGTGGATCGCGGCGCAGGCGCGGGCGTGCTCAAATGGGAGAAACTCGAAACCTTTGGCGGCGAAGATGCCGCCAGTCGCGACAACCCGGACCCCCGCCGCGGGCGCATCCGCGTGCACACCGTCAAAAGCGACCCGTGGACAGCGACCGTGTTGTCGGTCACAGAGAACGACTATCAGGTCTACTGGAGCAAGAACGGCGGCTGGCAGTGGTCGCCGGGGCAGACCTGGGAGCGGGGCGCGCAGATCAACGGCGTCTACGAACGGCTCTACCATCCCTACTGGATTCGCCAGGACGGGGTGACGCAGACAGCGGGCGGCGTTGTCACCATGAGCCGCTCCTACTTCCAGCCGGAGCGGCAGAACGGCGGTCAGTTTGGCAACGTCACCGAAGTCCAGGCGTATGCCGACGGCGCGCTGCTGCACCGCACCGTCACCGAGTACTTTCCGAATGTGGCGGCCAACGTCGTGAGTCTGCCGGCGCGGGTGACGGTGTTCGACGCGCAGGGCGCCTGCGTGGCGGAGACGCGCAGCGTCTACGGCAGCTACTTCGTCAACGGTGTGCGCGTCTCGCAGGTCGATGACAGCTACACCAAACCGCCGTTGAACGCGATCCGCGTCAAGAGCGAGCGAAGGCTGCGGGGTGGCTGCACGACGGCAGCGCCGATTGCCACCTATGACCCGGATTGGGCCATCAGCCGCCACGCCCACGATGCGGCTGGGAACGAGATCGCTGCGAATCAGGTGGGCAACGCCAGCAACGGTGCGCAGGACCTGGTGGTGCAAACGGTCTACGACAGCATCTACCGACTCTTCCCCGTAGAGCAGAGCTACAGCAAGCTGCCTGTGCACAAGGAGACAGCCGTCTATTACGGTGTCAACGGGGCGGGGGTGGACGCCGATGGCGCATTCTGGGGCGCGCTGCAGGAGCACTGCGGTGTCAACGACCTCTGCACGCGGCAGGCCTACGACAATCTGGGCCGGCCCACCGCGCGCTGGGAACTGGTCAGCCGCGGGTCTGCCTGGGCCGATGTGACGGCTGCCGCAGTACACTGGGTTTACCCGGCCTGGGGTGTGGGCGGCTTGCAGCGCCACGTGACCGTCGAGTGGCGTGCGCCCCGCTGTTACGGCAACTTTGTGCGGCGCATCTACAACGGGTTGGGGCAACTGGTGCAGGAGCAGCGCGCCAACGATGCGTGGCAATATCCGGTGGAGGGGTGTGGCGAAAAGCCCCCCGCGTCGCCCGAAATCGACGTGGACTATCTCTACGACGGCCTGGGGCGGCCGGTGCGCGCCTCTGCGCCGCACGCCACTACCCTGGGCTGGGTCAATCGCGCGGCGGACTGGAGCCAGGGCTACCAGACCACCGCGTACGATGCGTTGGGGCGCGTGGTGCGTACAGTGGCGGCCAACGGCGGCATCGTCGAGACGCAGTACAGTGGGCGTCAGACCGTGGTCGTCGGGCGCGGGCGCGCGGGCGACAGCGACAAGGTGCTGAGTTGGACGGAGACGGACGGCGCGGGCAACCTGGCGCGGGTGCGCAATTGGAGCAAACCGCCGGAGCAGGGGGGCGTGGTGCAGGGCGAGGTGGTGCTCACCCACGATGTGCTGGGCAACCTGACGCGGGTGGCGCTGCCGTCGGGCGGGGTGGCGACGATGAGCTACGACATGGCCGGACGCAAGGTGGCGATGGACGACCCGGACCTGGGTGCGTGGAGCTACGCCTACGACCGGCAGGACAAGCTCGTGCGTCAGACCGACGCACGCCAGCAGACGACCTGTCTCTACTACGATGTGATTGGGCGGCTGACGGGCAAGGACCTGAACCAGGGGAGCGCTAGCGGTTGTCCTGCGGCGCCGGCCTACGAACTGACCTACGCCTACGACGGCGGGCACAGCGCCAGCAACCGCAGCCGGGGGCAGGTGACCCAGGTGCGCTACGCCGACGGCAGCTACACCCGCGCCTTGGCCTACAACGGCCAGGGGCTGCTGGCAAGCGAGAGCGTGAGCATCGGCGGTGCGCCGCAGAGCTACACCACGGCCTACCAGTACGATGCCTACAGCCGGCCGGTGACGACCACCTATCCCGGCGGCGAGGCGGTGGCGGTGA
>JACSRL010000251.1 GCA_014879765.1 Anaerolinea sp.
CTACTCGACCCGCGTTCGGCGTGGGGTCTCGATACGCTATCGCTACTCGACCCGCGTTCGGCGTGGGGTTTCGATACGCTATCGCTACCCGACCCGTGGGGTGGGGGGATGGTGTAGCCGCGGCCCAGCGGGCCGCGCAGCCAGAGGCGGTCGCCCACGGCCAGGCCGTGCAGCGCGCGGCTGAAGGGCCCGACCGCGGCCACGGTCAGCGTCACCGGGTCAGTGTGGGCCAGGCTGAAGGGCTTTTCATCCACGCCCGGCAGCCAGGCCATGACAAACTGGCCGGGCGCGGCCTCCAGCGCGCCGTCCAGCACCAACGAACGGGTGGCGGCGTTTTCCTGGCGGATGGCGGCGATGGTGAAGGGTTGCGGCAAGCCGGTGGAACTCATCATATCTTGCTGGCTCCAGCCGGTTCCGTGAACCGGCGGGGTGGCGCATGTCCCCTCGGATCAGCGATGCGCGGGGAGTGGCGGAAAGGGCCGGTGGCTGAGGCGACGCAGCGCGGCCACGGAGGGATGGCCCTGCTGCGCCATGAACGCGGCCAGCTCGGCGTTGATCTGGCCGAAGGCCTCCACGCCGCGGTACCAGACGGCCGAGCCGATGCCCACCACCGTGGCGCCGGCCATCAGCATCTCGGCCGCGTCTTGGCCGGTGGTGACGCCGCCCGTGCCGATGATGGGCACGTCGACGGCCCGCGCGATCTCGAAGACCGCGCGCAGGGCGATGGGCTTGAGCGCCGGCCCGCTGACGCCCCCCACCTGGTTGGAGAGCACCGGCCGACCCGAGGCCGCGTCGATGGCCATGCCGGGCACGGTGTTGACCGCGGTGATGGCGTCGGCGCCGGCCTCCACCACGGCGCGGGCAATGCGCGCGATGTCGGGGACGTTAGGGGCGAGTTTGACGGCAATGGGGATGCCTTTGCCCTCACCCTGGCCCTCTCCCTCACCCTGGCCCTCTCCCAGGGGGAGAGGGGAGAGCGCGCGCTTGACGGCTTCGGTCACTGCGGCGGCGCTTTCGGGCGCGCCGGCGAAGGGCGTGCCGAATTCATCCCCCACGTTGGGGCAGGAGATGTTGACCTCGATCAGATCGGGGCGGGCCTGGGCGACGATGGCTGCCACCTGGCCGAACTCCTCCACCGTGCCGGCGAAGATGCTGGCGATCAGCGGCACGGCCAGCGGGGCCAGCCGCCGCCTGGTCTCGGCCAGCAGCAGCGCCTCCGCCGCCGCGCCGGGGTTGGTCAGGCCGATGGCGTTGAGCAGCCCGCCGCCCCAGTCCAGCGCCACCGGGTTGGGGTGCCCGGCGCGCGGCGTCGGGCCGCAGCTCTTGGCCGTCACCATGCCCGCGCCGGCCCGCGCGGCGCGCGCCATCAGGCTGGCGCTGGAGCCGATGATGCCGGAAGCCAGCACCAGCGGCGAGTGCAGCCGCCAGCCGAGAAAGTCGCAAGTCAGGGGTGGAGTTGTCATGGCAGGGGGGTGTTGGACGCAAAGTTGCCAACTTTTCCGAAAAGTTGGCAACTTTGCGCTGGCCGCGGGCCTACGCCTTGCCCAGCACCATGGCCAGCAACGCCATGCGGATGAACATGCCGTTCTTGACCTGGCGGAAATAGGCGGCGCGGGGGTCGGAATCGACGTTGTAGTGGATCTCGCCGACGCGCGGCAGCGGATGCATCACCACCATCTTCTCCTTGGCGCGCTGCATCAGATCAGCGGTGATCTCATACTGATTTCTGACCTCCTCGTACTGGGTCAGGTCGTTGAAACGCTCCTTCTGCACGCGGGTGACGTAGAGCACATCGGCGTTCTCGATGACGTCGGCCACGTCGTGGGTCTCGCGCACGTTCAGCCCGGCATCCTTGACCTCGTTCATCAGCACCAGCGGCAGGCGCAGGATCTCCGGCGAGACAAAGCGCAGGCTGACATCGTACTGGGTCAGCAGCTTGGTCAGCGAATGCACGGTGCGGCCAAAACGCAGATCGCCCACCATGGCGATCTTCAAGCCGTCGATGCGGCCCAGCTCCTGTTGGATGGTGAACAGATCCAGCAGCGCCTGCGAGGGGTGCTCGCCCGCGCCGTCGCCGGCGTTGATCACCGGCACCGTGCTGTAGTCGGCCGCGATGCGGGCCGATCCCACCTCAGGATGGCGCAGCACGATCACGTCCGAATACTGTTCCAGGGTGCGGATGGTGTCGGCCAGCGTCTCCCCCTTGCTGACCGAGCTAAACTGCACCCCCTGGGTGATGGGGATGACGCTGCCGCCCAGCCGCTCCATGCTGGCGATGAAGGAGGCGCTGGTGCGGGTGCTGGGCTCATAGAAGAGGCAGGTCAGGATGTAGCCCTTCAGCAGGTTGCTGTAGCCGGCCCGGTCTACCATCTCGCGCATCTCGTGGGCGCGGGCAAAGACATATTCCAGGCCCTCGCGGTCGAACTGGGCCACCGAGAGGATATCCTGGCCAGTGAAGCCATTGGCGCGCCGGGTCTTGCGGCGCTCGTCGTCGGCAAAGAGCGGATCCAAGGTCAACGGGGACATCTTGGCGTGATTTCCTTTTTCGAGACAACTCCAAGGGACGGCCGCAGGCGCGGCCGGGCTAGGCGGCCAGATAGGCGCGCACGGCCGCGGCCTGGTGCGGCGTGACGCGGCCGGCGTCCTCCAGCGTCGCGACGATCTGCGTCAGGGTCAGCGCCGCGTGCAGACGATAGCCCGCCGCGGCCAGCTTTTGCGGCCCGCCCTGCTGGCGATCGATCAACACCACCACATCGACCACGGCCAGCCCGGCCTGCTCCAGCGTCTGGATGGCGGTCAACACGCTGCCGCCGCTGGTCACCAGGTCTTCGATCACCGCGGCCCGCTGGCCAGGCTGGAAATCGCCCTCCACCGCCCGGCCTGTGCCGTAGGCCTTGAGCTCCTTGCGCGGGTAGATCAGCGGCCGGTCGGTGGCCAGCGCCACGGCCGCGCCGATGGTCAGCGCGGCGTAGGGCACCGCCGCCAGCAGGTCATAGGCGAGCGGCCGCAGCAGGTCAGCATAGGCGGCCGCGGCCAGGCGCAGCAGGGCAGGGTGGCTGGCCATGCGTCGCAGGTCCAGGTAGATGGGCGACTGCGCGCCCGATGCCAGGGTGAAGTGGCCGAACTGCACGCAGCCGGCGTCGTGGAGGGCGAGGATGAGGGGAGAGGGTGAGGGGGTGAGG
>JACSRL010000469.1 GCA_014879765.1 Anaerolinea sp.
CGGGTCTGCCCCTGACGGTGAGTGTGGACTACGCCTACAGCGGCGGCCTGATCGACGCGGGCTATGCGGCGGCCTTTGCGCTGCGGGGGCGCCAGCAGCCGGCTGACCTGAACACACCACGCGGCAGTGGCAGCGTCGCGTCGCCGCCACCGCTTGCGGCGCCGGAGCCACCAAATGCCGATCTGGCGCCAGCGCAACCCGCAGCGCTCGCGCCCACGGCCCTGACCTGCAATGCCACTCTCAGCGGCAGCATCACCACCAACCTCAGCCTGGATCCCAACGTTGGGCCTGTGCACTGCTTCCAAAGCCTGACGATCGATGCCGGCGCCACCGTGATCGTCCCCGCGGGCGTTCAGTTTGCCGGCGCGGGCGGCGACCTCGTGATCCGCGGCGCGCTGCTCTTGCAGGGAGCGGCCGGCGCCCCAGCCATCCTGACCTCGCAACGCGACGGGCCGCCCTGCAATGGCTGCGGCCAGAACTACCGCGTCATCGTGGAACAGGCGGGCCGGCTGGAGCTGCACCATGCCCAATTGCGCTACGCCGGCTACAGCGTGCATCCGAGGGTTTGCCAGCTCACCGTGCGCGAGAACGGTCAGGTCACTGCCCAGGCCAGCACCCTGGGCAGCGGCGGCTGGGGACAGATGGCCTGTGTGCATGACAACGGCGCCTTCGCCGCCGCCGCCAGCACCCTGGGCGATCCTGCCGGCGACGAGCCGCTGATGATGTCCAGCAGCGGCGTGCTCAGCGTCACGGGCAGCACCTTGCTGGGGATCGACGGCATCGGCCAGTACGGGCTGCGGATCAACCTGGCCAACGTGGCGGGTCTGGTGAACGGCGGCAACGTCTTCAGCAACACCACCGGCGCTCCGCGCTGGATCTCGGTCGTCGGGCCGGAGCAGATCGACGCCACTACGACCTGGCTGGGTCAGGATGCCAGCGCAGGTCTGACCGGCGGGCTCTTCTTCGAGAACGCGTTGGTCGTGGGCAGCAACAGCACCCTGACCGTGCACGGTCCCTGGCTCATGCGGGGCGCCGCGCGTTGGTATGTCGGCAGCCCGCAACAAGCTGGGGCAGGCGGCCACCTGCGGCTGCTGGGCACGGCCGACAAGCCCATCCGGCTCTTCTACGACGGGAGTTACTGCGGCTTCGAGGGGCTGGAAGTGCTGGAAAACGGCCGGTTGGAGACAGCGTATGTGGACCTGGACGGCGCCGTTCATTGCGGGCAGGGCGGCGGCGCCATCGTCAACGTGCGCAAGGGTGGCCACGCCGAGTTGCAGCATACCGATATCCACAACAGCGGGGGGGACGGCGTGCGCCTGACGGATGATGGGGCCAGCAGCGTCACCATCCACGATAGCCGCATATTCGACAACGGCGGCAGCGGCATCGCCAGCCACCCCAAGGCTGGCCCCATCGTCGTCAGCAACACCGAAGTCTACAGCCACCTCAACCCCGACTACGATGCGGTGTCAATCCCCTTGTCCAGCGCCGAGACGGTGGGGCCGGGGGTGATCTTGCACGACAACGCCCGCCAGGGCATCCGGGTGGCTGGCGCCGTGACCAGCGACGTGACCCTGGGGCCGCTGGCCGACGGCTATTATTACAATCGAACCTACGACAATTTCATCGTCGGCGGCGGCAGCACGCTGACCCTGCTGCCGGGCGCGGATCTGCGGCTTGCCAGCGAATTACTCGTCGATAACGGCTATCTCATCGGGCATGGAACCCCTGCCAGCCCGATCCGCGTGAGTGCATACGCGGGCACGCGCGGCCCCATCATCCTGCGCAACGGCGGCACGGCCAGCCTCAGCCAGGCGCTGCTCGCGGGCAGCGGCGGGCATGGTCTCCAGCAGGAGGGCAACGGCGGCGCGCTGCTGCTGGACCACACCCTCGTCACCGCCAATGCCGGGTGGGGTGTTCACGTCGACAACCCGGCCGCCGGGGTGTCGATCCACCACAGCAGCTTTGTGGGCAACGGCAGCGGCGGCGTGCGCAACGGCCAGCCCAACGTCAGTCCAGTCGATGCGACCCGCAACTGCTGGGGCGCAGCCAGCGGGCCGGCGCTGGCCGGCGTCGGCCCCGGCCAGGCGGTCACCGACGGCGTGGACGTGCGCCCGTGGAGCGCAGCCTTCCTCCTGCCGGGCGACGGGCGCCTGAGCCAGCGCCGCCTGGCCAGCAACGGCAGCCGCCCCCAGGAGGAAGCCTATGGCTACGACGCCGTGGGCCGCCTGACCGGCCTGAGCAGCAGCGGCTACAGCACCTTTACCGTGGCTTACACCTACGATGCCGCCAGTCGTCTGCTGGCGCGGACGCCCCTGGCCAGCCTGCCTGTCTCCGTCAACTATGCCTACGACGCCGCCAACCGGCTGACCCAACTGCACGTCACCGGCCCTGGGGGCCCGCTACTGGCGGAGAGCTACAGCTATGACGCGGTGGGCAACGTGACCGGCGTCGCCTCCAGCCGCACTGGGAACACGGCCTACACTTACGATGCGCTGGATCGCCTGACCGGCGTCAGCAGTCCTGGGTTCAACGCCGCCTACACCTACGACGCGGCGGGCAACCGGCTCAGCGCGGGCGGCGTCAGCTACAGCTACGATGCCGGCGGCCGGTTGGTGAGCCGGTCGGACGGCGTCGCCTATGCCTACGACGCGGCGGGGAACCTGTCCGGCAAGACGCAGGGCGGCCAGACCACCAGCTACACCTGGGATGGCGAGAACCGGCTGGCGCGCATTGATTACCCTGACGGCGGCCATAGCGCCTATGCCTACGACGACTTTGGCCGCCGTATCAGCAAGCGCACGCCCGACGGGGCGACCACCTACTATGTCTATCTCGGTCTGAACCTGGCCCAGGAACTGGACGGCGCCGGCGCGGTCATGGCGAGCTACACCTACGACGGCCTGGATCGGCCCGTCACTATGTGGCGGGAGGGACAGACCTACACCTACCTGCTGGACCGGCTGGGAAGCGTGGTGGGGCTGGCGGACGCGTCCGGCGCGGTGGTGACGACCTATCGTTACGACCCGTGGGGCAACCTGATCGACAGCACGGGGACGGTGGCCAACCCGCTCCGTTTCACGGCGCGCGAGTGGGACGAGGAGAGCGGCCTCTACTTCTATCGGGCGCGGTACTATGATCCCCAGGCCGGGCGCTTTATCAGTCGGGATCCGGT
>JACSRL010000330.1 GCA_014879765.1 Anaerolinea sp.
CCCCTCTCCCTGTGGGAGAGGGGCCGGGGGTGAGGGTGGCGCCGCAACCACCTGACAACGCTCTGCAGATCTACCGCGCGCTGCACCAAGCCATTGCAGCCGGCTTGGTGCTCGCCTGCCACGACTGCTCCGAGGGCGGACTGGCCGTGGCCGCGGCCGAGATGGCCCTGGCCGGCGGGCTGGGCCTGGAGCTGCGCTTGGCAGACGTGCCCCGCAGCGCCGCCGCCGCCCATGACGCCGCCATCGCCTTCAGCGAATCGCTGGGCCGCCTGCTGGTCGAGGTGCGCCCCTCCGCCTCCGATCGATTCGAGGCGCTGCTGGCCGGCCATCCCATGGCCCGCATCGGCCGCGTGCGCGAAGACGACCGCATCGTCATCACCGGCCTGGACGGACAGCCGGTCATCGCCACCGGTCTGGCCGCCGTGGAGCAAGCCTGGCGTAACAAGTAACGAGTAATGCGTAATGCGTAACCCAGAATCGACACCTGCTATGCTAATAGCGGAGCCGCCTCTTTGCGTCACACATCACGCATCACGCATCATTCGTCACGCATTTCGCCTCACCGAGCCATCACAAACCCAAAGACTCCTTGCACCATTCCGGTCACGCATCACGTTTCACGCATCATTCCCATGAACCCACTCATCCTCATCCTCCACGCCACTGGCTCCAACCGCGACCGCGAGGCGGCCTGGGCCTGTGAGCTGGCCGGCGGCGCGCCAGAGATCGTCCACGTCAACCAACTGGCGACCGGCCAGCGGCATCTGCGCGATTACCGCATGCTGGTGCTGCCCGGCGGCTTTTCCTACGGCGACGACCTGGGCGCGGGCAAGCTGTGGGCCGTGGCCCTGCGCCATCGTCTGGGCGACGAGCTGGCGGCCTTCATCGCGGCCAGCCGGCCCGTCCTGGGCATCTGCAACGGCTTCCAGGCCCTGGTCAAAGCCGGCCTGCTGCCGGGGCTGAACGATGAAGCCGGAATGATGAAGGATGAAGTCAGAACGATGAGCGATGAAGCCGGAACACCCCTGCAACGCGCCGAATCTCCGAATCCGGATTCATCCTTCATCCCTCATCCTTCATCCTTCTCCCCTCAAGCCACCCTCACCCGCAACGATTCGGCCCGCTTCGAGTGCCGCTGGGTGTATTTGGAGCCGCAGGCTGGCAGCCCGTGCGTGTTCACCCAGGGCTTGACGGAGCCGATCTACTGCCCTGTGGCCCACGGCGAGGGCAAGTTCGTGGCCCGGGACGCGGCGATGCTGACGGCCATCGAGGCGCAGGGGCTGGCAGCGCTGCGCTACACGAGACCGGAAGCGACTGAAGCCGTCACTGCGAACGGGGCTGGGTATCCATGGAACCCCAATGGCTCGCAGAACGACATCGCCGGCATCTGCAGCCCATCCGGGACCGTCTTCGGCCTGATGCCGCACCCGGAGGATCACATCATTCCCCAACAGCATCCACGGGTTCATCGCGGTGAGCGCGGGCTGTTGGGGCTGCCGTTGTTTGTCAATGGCGTGCGCTACGCGGCCAATCTTTGACGATACCCGCGGAGCTCATGCCGGTTCCGTGAACCAGAGAGCGGTGAATCAGGAGCAATGATCATGTCGTGGCATATGACGCGCCTTCGCAGGTCAGTGTGGATCCTGATGGGAGCTTTGCTGGTCACGGCGCTGCTTATCTCTGGCTGTAGTGATTGCATCTACTCAGCCCAGGTGAACGCCTGGCTGGATACCAACGAGAATGGGCTGCGCGACGCTGACGAACAGCCACTCGAAGGGATTTTGTTCCACATAGACGATGTCTACAACCAGTTTCGCAAGGTCGGAAATGCTATCAGTGACTCCAAAGGCAAAGCGAGTATCTCTGTCTGGCTGCCAGGTTGCCCCAAAGTCAAATTGCAGATTTACTCCGAGGCTCCTGACGAATATCGGTTGACCACCGCCGAACGCTTTGACGCAGATGTTTCGCGGACCGACGTGGTGTTCTCATTTGGCTACTTCTACACCCCATCGTCTACGCCAACACCTGTCCCTTCCCCCGAGCCACTGGCTTGTCATCAGATGCCGATATCCTATTTTAGCTCCTATTGGCTGCCTATTGCCTTCACCGATTCCGGTGTGGCGTGGACCACTGCTGAAAATCATAGTCGCAGACTCATCGAGATGATCCCGACCAACCATGAGGTCCGGGAATATCAACGCACTGATGATTTTCTGGGCTTTGCAGATATCTACGATATGACACTGGCGCCTGATGGAGCAGTATGGTTTACCACTAACAGCGGTGTCAGCCGGTTCGACAAAGGCGGTTGGACCAGCTTCATTCAGGACAACGGCATGCACGCGGGTGGTGCACAAGACATCGCAATTTTGCCCACGAAAGATGTGCTCGTCGAGACTGAAGCAGGCATCGAAGTCCTGGATCCACTCACCATTTCCTGGTACATATTGATATCTCCGGATGCCCTGGGAAATCGGGATCAAAACAAATTCCGCACAGTGGGAAATGAAGTCTGGCTGATCGACCGGAATCAGATCCTTCGATTTTGGAAGGATGAACCAGACAGCCGGGTCAACTGGGAGGTTCTCTGGACACCAGACACCATTCCAGATATGCCCCTTGTCGCGATCAACGATGCTGATCTTGCACCGAATGGCGTCCTCTGGGTGACAGGTTTTGATGATCAGTTGCGGCCTGCAGTAGTCAGCACGGTACTCGGGTCCGATAGTTGGACGGCTTATTCCTACCGAACCACCGGCGGAGCCATTGGCCGCTCAGGAATCGGCGGTTTGGAGATCACCTCTGACGGATCGGTGTGGTTGGATGAAAGCACAGCCATCGTGCGTGGCACGGCCACCCCTGACCATGCTACAACCTACCGTTGGGATCGCTATGATGCTTCTGCTTTTGTGTGGGGACACGATACGCGAAGCATCTCAAGGATTGCGGCTTCCCCTGATGGCGCCATTTGGTTCGCCACCATGAACTCCTGGTTTCGATGCGCGCTGGAGACGCCGCGCAGTTAATTGGCCATACGCTCTGACATGAAAGGAGAGTCCATGCTCACCACCGACCAACTCATCGCCGCCATCCCTCACGCCCTGCTGCGCGTCGATCTGCCGGGCTTTGGCCCGCGGCTGGAGGGCAAGGTGCGCGATATCTATGTCCATGACGGCCAGCGCATCCTGATCACCACCGACCGGGTGTCGGCCTTCGACCGGGTGCTGGGCGCGATCCCGTTCAAGGGGCAGGTGCTCAACCAGCTCAGCGCCTGGTGGTTCGACCAGGTCAGCGATGTGGTGGCCAACCATGTGCTGCGTGTGCCCGATCCCAACGTCACCATCGCGGCCGAGGCGGATGCGCTGCCGGTGGAGGTGATCGTGCGCGGCTACATCACCGGTGTCACCAGCACCGCGCTCTGGACGCTCTACGCCCAGGGTGTGCCGCGGCCCTATGGCCTGGAGCTGCCTGCCGGCCTGCGCAAGAACGATCCCCTGCCGCAGCCGGTGATCACGCCCACCACCAAGGCCACCGGCCCCGGCGGCCACGACGAGCGGCTGACCTCGGCGGAGGTGGTGGAACGGGGCCTGGTGGCGCCGGCGCTGTGGGACCAGGTGCAGCAGGCTGCGCTGGCCATCTTCCAGCGCGGCCAGGCCGTGGCCCGGCAGGCCGGGCTGATTTTGGTGGACACCAAGTACGAGTTCGGCCTGATCGATGGCCAGTTGGCGCTGATCGATGAGGTGCATACCCCCGACAGCAGCCGCTTCTGGGTGCTGGACAGCTATGAAGCGGCGCGCGAGGCCGGCCAGGAGCCCGAAAGCTTCGACAAGGAATTCCTGCGCCTGTGGTACGTGGCCCAGGGCTACCGCGGCGATGGCCAGCCGCCGGCCATGCCGCCCGACTTCATCGCCCAGGTCGCGCAGCGCTACATCGCCGCCTATGAGCGGCTGACCGGGCTGGCCTTCGCACCGGGCAGCCAGCCGGCCGTCGAACGCATCCGGCAGGCGCTGGCAGGTTGATGGGACGCGGAGTCGAGGCTTCAGCCGGGCCTGGGCGTCAAGTCGGGCTGAAGTCTCGCCTCCTGGACTGAAGAAGCGTGAAAAGGTAGACCATGAGCAATGTGAATCGTGCAGAATTTGTCTCCGCTGTCCTGGAGGATCTGCCCGCGCTGCGGGCTATGATGCCCGGTATCTACGCCTACGAGGGCGAGATGCCCGATGTGGAAGGCTGGGCCGCGGCCGCCGCGGAGCTGATCCAGCACCCCGATCAGGGCCGTGTCTGGCTGATCCACCTGGCTGGCCAGGTCATCGGCTACCTGGTGGCCACCTATGGCTTCAGTCTGGAGTTCTACGGCCGCGGCATTGTCATCGACGAGCTCTTCGTGGCCGAGGCTAACCGCAGCCAGGGCATCGGCCGGCAGGCCATCGAGTTTGTCGAGGACTTCGCGCGCGGCCAGGGCCTGCACTCGCTGATGCTGGACGTGGACATTGCCAACACCCGCGGCCAGCAGTTCTACCAGACGCGCGGCTTCCACTACTACCCGCACATGCATATCATGAACAAGCAGCTTGACCGGTGACCGGTGGACAGTGAACAGTGGACAGTGAACAGTAAACAGTGGACAGTGGACAGTAAACAGAGGACAGCGAACAGGGCACGATCACGTTTCACGTTTCACGTTTCATCATTCATCATTCATCATTTCCCCCAGGAGATTCCCCATGTCCTTCGTTCCCATCATCATGGGTTCCAAGTCCGATTTGAAGCATGGCCAGGAGATCGCGGCTGAGTTGGCCAGGTACGGCATCGCCAGCGAGATCCGGGTGGCGTCGGCGCACAAGGCGCCGGCCTACGCGCTGGAGCTGTTGGCAGCCTACGAGGCCGACCCGCGGCCCAAGGTCTACATCACCGTGGCCGGGCGCAGCAACGCGCTGAGCGGGCTGGTGGACGGCAGCGTGCTGGCCCCGGTCATCGCCTGTCCGCCCTATTCCGACCGTTTCGGCGGCGCGGATATCTTCTCCTCGCTGCGCATGCCCTCCGGCATCGCGCCGGCCGTGGTGCTGGAGCCATCAGCCGCCGCGCTGCTGGCCGCCAAGATCCTGGCCCAGGTCGAGCCGGCCCTGTGTGCAAAGATCGAGGCTGCGCAGCAGGCCGCGCGGCAGGTGATTTTAGATGACGATCAGTCTCTGCGCAGCGAGTAACGAGTAACCCGTAACCCGGAGGAGGTGTGATGCTTTTCCGGTTACGGATTGCTTGGTCTGACGAGTAACGAGTAACTCGTAACTCGTAACTCGTAACCCGGAGGAGGTGTGATGCTTTTCCGGCTACGGATTGCTTGGTCTGACGAGTAACGAGTAACTCGTAACCCGGAGGAGGTGTGATGCTTTTCCGGTTACGGATTGCTTGGTCTGACGAGTAACGAGTAACGAGTAACTCGTAACCCGGAGCAAGCGCGCCGCCATTCCGATTACGCATCACTCGTCACGCATCACGTAACTCAAAGCCACGCGCCGCCATTCCGATTACGCATCACTCGTCACGCATCACGCAACTCAAAGCCGCGCGCCGCCATTCCGATTACGCATCACTCGTCACGCATTACGCAACTCAAAGCCACGCGCCGCCATTCCGGTTACGCATTACTCATTACTCGTTACGCATCACGCAACTCAAAGCCACGCGCCGCCATTCCGGTTACGCATTACTCGTTACGCATTACGCCTCCCATGAACCAACACATTCTCGACGACGACTTCGACCGCCCGCGCGAGGCCTGCGGCGTCTTTGGCATCTATGCGCCCGGCTCGGACGTGGCGCGGCTGGCCTTTTTCGCCCTCTACGCCTTGCAGCACCGCGGCCAGGAGAGCGCGGGCATTGCCACCTGCGATGGCCACATGGCCTTCATCCACAAGGGCATGGGACTGGTGCATCAGGTGTTCAACGAGGAGAACCTGCGGCCGCTGCAAGGGCATCTGGCCATCGGCCAGAACCGCTACTCCACCACCGGCGGCAGTCACCTACGCAACGCCCAGCCCTACCTGATCGAGACCATGCACGGCCCGCTGGGCGTCGGCCATAACGGCAACCTGACCAACGCGCTGCACCTGCGCCAAAAGCTGCTGGAGCGCGGCGTCGGCCTCAGCTCCTCCAGCGACAGCGAGGTGATCACCCAGATGCTGGCCGCGCCGCTGCCGGGCGCAGGGCTGAGCCAGCCTGATTGGGAGAGCCGCATGGCCGGTTTCATGGCCGAGGCCGAGGGCGCCTATTCGCTGGTGATCCTGACCCGCGACGCGGTCTACGGCGTGCGCGATCCGCTGGGGCTGCGGCCGCTGTGCATCGGCCGGCTGCCCTCAGGGAACGGCCATGCCGCCGGCCACGTGCTGGCCTCCGAGTCCTGCGCGCTGGGCACCATCGGCGCCGAGTTCGTGCGCGAGGTGCGGCCAGGTGAGATCGTGCGGCTGGACGCGGCTGGCCTGCACAGCCGCCAGGCGGTGGAGTCTGCGCCGGAGCCGGCTTTTTGCATCTTCGAGTACGTCTACTTCGCCCGGCCCGATTCGGTCATCGAGAGCCAGACCGTGCATCGGGTGCGGCAGCGGCTGGGCGAGGCGCTGGCGCGTGAGGCCCCGGCCGAGGCCGACATCGTGGTGGGCGTGCCCGACTCGGCCACGCCGGCCGCCATCGGCTATGCCATCGCCTCCGGCCTGCCCTACACCGAGGGGCTGACCAAGAACCGCTACATCGGCCGCACCTTCATCCAGCCCGACGATCGGCTGCGCAAGGCGGGGGTTCACCTGAAGTACAACCCGCTGCACGCCAACCTGGCCGGGAAACGGGTGGTGCTGGTGGATGACAGCATCGTGCGCGGCAACACGGCCGGGCCGCTGGTCAAGCTGCTGCGCGAGGGGGGCGCGGCCGAGGTGCATGTGCGGGTCAGCTCGCCGCCGGTGCGCCACCCCTGTTTCATGGGCATCGACATGGCGCGCGGCGAAGAGCTGATCGGCTACGCCAAGAGTGTCGAGGTGATCCGCCAGCACATCGGCGCCGACAGCCTGGCCTATCTCTCGCACGAGGGCATGGTGCGCGCCGTCCAGTCCGGCATCAGCGGCGACTGCGGCCATTGCAGCGCCTGCTTCACCGGCCGCTATCCGATCCACCTCGAGGCCTACTGGACGTCCAAGGAGAAGCTGGCGTTCGAGGGTATCTGGGGATAGAGTGTTTGACCATCAACTTATCCTGGGCTATACTGGTTTGCGTAAGTCCAAATCTGTTTGTGCAGTCTGTTTGATAGGGATTACCGATGAGGAATGGAACGAATG
Source organism: Anaerolinea sp. (assembly GCA_014879765.1). GTDB lineage: Bacteria > Chloroflexota > Anaerolineae > JAAEKA01 > JAAEKA01 > JAAEKA01. Next base: position 7,317 of record JACSRL010000330.1, read on the forward strand.
TAGTTTCTCAGGCAAGCTTGTTCTCGGAGTGGTTGCGACCGAAACGCGACCCAGAGCTGGGCGATGTTTTCACGCGTAATCAAGTATCGATTCATTTTGACCGTGCGGAACACCTATACGCAACGTGGCCGACTCCAACTTGCATCATTTCCGACGGGCCTTACGGAGTGAACGGCTTCCCAGGGGACCATCAAAAGGCCGAGTCTCTGGCAGCCTGGTACGAGCCTCACATCAAAGCGTGGAGTGAGCACTCAACGCCCGAAACCACTCTCTGGTTTTGGAACACCGAACTCGGCTGGGCAACGGTGCATCCTGTATTGGTTGCCAATGGCTGGGAGTATCGCTGCTGCAATATCTGGGACAAGGGCCTGGGACACATTGCTGGCAACGCAAATACACAGACCCTGCGCAAATTCCCAGTCGTTACCGAAGTCTGTGTGCATTACGTCAAAGCCGCGGCCTTTTCAATCAACGACCAGTCGGCAACGATGCAGGAATGGCTGCGGCACGAATGGCAAAGAACCGGTCTGCCATTTCGACTTGCTAACGAAGCGTGTGGAGTGCTCAATGCAGCCACGCGCAAATACTTATCTCCAGATCATCTTTGGTACTATCCCCCGGTGGATGCTTTTGAGAAGATGGCCCAATACGCCAATGAACATGGTGACCCGGCAGGTCGTCCTTACTTCAGCCTTGATAGCATCACACCTCTTTCTGGCGAACGGTGGTCTCGGATGCGGGCCAAGTTTAGTTGTGATGTTGGCGTCACCAACGTGTGGCGTGAACCTCAGGTTGGCGGTGCAGAACGAATACAAGGGGAACGCAATGGCATGAAGTATAAGTTCAAGAGTCTTCATGGCAGCCAAAAACCCCTTAAGTTCATCCAATTGATCATACAGGCATCCACAGAAAGTGACGATGTCGTCTGGGAGCCGTTCGGTGGATTGTGTCCAGGTGCTGTCATTTCTTCTCAATTCAACCGGCAATACCGTGCGGCAGAGATCATTCCGGAGTTCTATATCGCAGCTATTGAGAGATTGGCCACAACATGACTGAACATGTTTCTCCCTCCGCACCGGTCAGGCAGTTGCCCTCTTCTGAGTGGGTGCATTACCAACTGTACTGCCGCGTGCGCGAAGCCGTTGCCAGTCTTCCGATCTACTTTCGCACAGAAACCCACATCTCGGGCATCATGGCGACCGATCTTCACACGCTTAACACGGTATTGGGCGCAACCATCGAAGATCAGGTTGTGCGCACGCTCAACCTGCTTCGCCACACCTGGGATCCAGACGATAGGTATCCTCTATACAGCTTCACCCGACAAGCGCAGACCTTCCCCGATGTGCTATTGCGCAAGACGTCAAGCGGCGAAATACTGATGGGCATTGAGCTCAAAGGTTGGTATTTGCTGGCCAAAGAGAGCGAACCGAGCCTCAGATTTCAAGCGACACTGGCTGCATGTGCCTTCCAGGATTTGGTTGTAGTCGTTCCATGGGTGTTAGGCAACGTGATCAGCGGGTCTCCGATTCTGTTCGAGCCATTCATCGAGTCGGCACGATACGCTGCTGAATACAGGAATTTCCATTGGCGCTACATACGCGAGTCGAAGACCGAAAAAGGGATCATCATCCCAGAAGGCATCGAGCCGTACCCATCGAAATCCGACCATATCCTCGATAGATCGCTTTCCGATGGCGGCGGTAATTTCGGGAGATTAGCTCGCGCTGGAATGATGGATGTCTATAGCCACAAGCTTGAAGATGTTCATCTCTGCGGCATCAAAACGGTCTATTGGCGGCAGTTTCTGAAGGCGTTCCAGGAGAGCACAACTGATGCCCAGGCTCAGACGGCTTTGAAGCGACTCAAACATAGAATCCAGCAATCTTCTGATACCCCGTCGTCAAGAGCACAATCAGCTCTTGTCATTGTCGCCGAACTCGAACGCCTGCTAGAGCTGCCGGAATGATTTCGGGACTCTGAGTCGCTGATACTGATCCTGACCTGGAGTTTCGCCGGGGAATACCATTATGAAAACCGAGACCATTCTTCTCATCGGTCGCGGCGGACGCGAGCACGCGCTGGCCTGGAAGCTGGCGCAGTCGCCGCGGGTGAGGCGGGTGTGGGTGGCGCCGGGCAACGGCGGCACGGCGCTGGCCGGCGGCAAGGTCGCCAACGTCGCGCTGGCGGAGGGCGACTTCGCCGGGCTGATCGACTTCACACAACGCAACGGCGTGACGCTGACCGTCGTCGGCCCCGAAGCGCCGCTGGCCGAGGGGATCGTCGATGCGTTCCAGACTGCCGGCCTGCGCTGTTTCGGTCCCAGCCGCGCCGCGGCGCAGATCGAGGCCTCCAAGGCTTTCGCCAAGGATTTCATGGCGCGCCATGGCATCCCCACGGCGCGCTACGCTGCCTTCAGCGATTTCTCCGCGGCCCTGGCTCATCTGCGCCAGGTCGATTACCCGGTGGTGCTCAAGGCCTCGGGGTTGGCGGCCGGCAAGGGTGTGATCCTGCCCGCGTCGCTGGCGGAGGGCGAGGCCGCGCTGCGCCAGATCATGGTCAGCCGCGAGTTCGGCGCGGCCGGCGATCAGGTGGTGATCGAGGAGCGGCTGGCCGGGCCGGAGGCGTCGGTGCTGGCCTTCAGCGATGGGCGCACGGCGGCCATCATGCCCACGGCGCAGGATCACAAGCGGGTTTTCGACGACGACCAGGGCCCCAACACCGGCGGCATGGGCGCCTATGCGCCAGCGCCGCTGCTGACGCCCGCGCTGCTGGAGCAGGTGCGCCGCACCGTCTTGCAGCCGGCCATCGACGGCCTGGCAGCCGAGGGCGCGCCCTACGTCGGCGTGCTCTACGCCGGCCTGATGCTCACGGGGTCTCGTGATGGCGCCGATGGGTTTCGATACGCCGCAGACGGCTACTCAACCCGCGGCAATGGGTCACTGGTCACCGTTCTGGAGTTCAACTGCCGTTTCGGCGACCCGGAGACGCAGGTCATCCTGCCGCTGCTGGCCAGCGATCTGGTGGAGGTGATCGAGGCCTGCCTGGACGGCGTGCTGGCGCAGCTTGACCTGCGCTGGTCGCCTGGCGCGGCTGCCACGGTGGTCGCGGCGTCGGAGGGCTATCCCGGCAACTATCCCAAGGGCCGGCAGATCACCGGCGTGGCCGCGGCCGAGACGCTGCCTGATGTCGCCGTTTTTCACGCCGGCACGCGGCTGGCTGACGATGGCCGGCTGCTGACCGACGGCGGCCGCGTGCTCTCCGTCACCGGCGTGGGCGCAGACCTGCCGGCCGCGCTGGCCCGCGCCTATACTGGCATCCAGCGCATCCATTTTCCGGGGATGCACTTTCGTCGCGACATTGGCGCAAGAGCCAGCGGTGGGTAAAATAGAACTATGGCCGAACAGTTGACCAACCCCCACGATAGTTTCTTCCGTCAGGTCATGTCGCGCCAGGATGTGGCCACCGATTTCCTGCGCCATTATCTGCCGCCAGAGGCCGCGGCGCTGGTGAATCTGTCATCGGTGGAGCCCATGCCCGACACGTTCATCGACGAAGCGCTGCATGCCCACTACTCCGACCTGCTCTTTGCGGTCCGGCTGCTGGCCGACAACCGGCCGGCCGCGGTGTATGTGCTCTTCGAGCACAAGAGCTATCCAGACGTGCGTGTGACCTTCCAGTTGTTGCGCTACATGGTACGCATCTGGGAGCGCTGGCCCAAGCCGTCGGGCGGCATGCAGCCGATCATTCCTCTGGTGGTCTATCACGGTCAACCAGAATGGCGCACCCCGCTCAACCTGGCGGGCATGTACGACGGACCGGCTGATCTGCTGGTCTACTTTCCCGACTTTCGCTACTGGCTGGTCGATCTGAGCGCCTTCAGTGACGCCGAGATCCGCGGCGAGGCCATGCTCCGCCTGGCGCTGCTGGCCATGAAGCACATTCGTGACCGAAGCGCGTTGCGGAAGGTACCGGAGATCTTTGACCTGATGGAGAAGCTGTCGACGACTGAAAGCACAGCAGAGTTTGTGGCAATCGTGTTACGCTACTTCATTACCGGAAGCGACACGATCACTGAGAGCGACTTACGAGAGACTATGGAGCAACACTGGCCAGAAGGAGTGGCTATTATGTCAACAATTGCCGAGAGATGGGTAGAGCAAGGAATGCAAAAAGGGCTCAGCCAAGGGCTCAGCCAAGGGCTCAGCCAAGGGCGCCGCGAAGGCTTGTTGGATGCGATTCAACTGGGGCTCAGGCTGCGATTCGGCAGCAATGGGATGCGCCTGATGCCTGAGATTTATGACATCCAGGACCTGGCGATCCTGCGCGCCGTCTACGGCAGCATCGAGACAGCCAAGACCCCTGATGAGCTGCGCCGCATCTACGCCTGAGCTATGAGCGCCGTCACCTATCAAGCCGCCGGTGTGGACATCGCCGCCGGCAGCCGCGCGGTCGAGCTGATGAAGGACGCGGTGCGCGCCACCTATGGGTCCGAGGTGCTGCTGGGCATCGGCGCGTTCGGCGGGCTGTTCGACGCGGCCAGCCTGCGCAGCATGGCCGCGCCGGCGCTGGTGGCCTCCACCGACGGCGTGGGCACCAAGACCAAGATCGCCTCGGCGCTGGGACGCTACGACACCATCGGCCACGACATCGTCAACCACTGCGTCAACGACATCCTGGTGCAGGGCGCGCGGCCCCTCTTCTTCCTGGACTACATCGCCAGCAGCCGGCTGGACCCGGAGATGGTGGCCACGGTGGTGCGCGGCGCGGCCGCAGCCTGCCAGGCCGCCGGCTGCGCGCTGTTGGGCGGCGAGACGGCCGAGATGCCCGGCGTCTACGCGCCCGGCGAGTTCGACCTGGTGGGCACCATCGTCGGCGTGGTGGATCGCAGCCAGCTCATCGATGGCTCGACCATCCGGCCGGGCGATGTGGTGATCGGTCTGGCCTCGTCAGGGCTGCACACCAACGGCTTTTCGCTGGCTCGCCGCGTCTTCGAGGGCTGGGACCTGCACGCTGCGCCGTCGGAGCTGGGCCAGCCGCTGGGCAAGGCGCTGCTGGCGCCCCATCGCAGCTACCTGGCCGAGATCCAGCGGCTGCGCGTGGCCGGCGTAGCCATCAAGGGCCTGGCCCACATCACCGGCGGCGGGCTGATCGACAACCCGCCGCGCATCCTGCCCGCGGGCACAGCCATCCACCTGCATCGCGGCCGTTGGCCCATTCCCCCGCTCTTCCAGCTCATCCAGCGCGCCGGCCAGATCGACGACGCCGAGATGGCCCACGTCTTCAACCTGGGGCTGGGCATGTTGATCGTCACCGCACCCCAGCAAGCCGCCGCAGCCCTGCACGCCCTGGGCGAGGGCTGGCTGGTGGGCGAGGTGGTGGCCGGCGAGCGGGAGTGTGTGGTGAGTAACGAGTAACTCGTAACCCGTAACCCGGAGGGGCTGTGCGCGTGCAGCGGTTCTTCCGGTTTACGCATTACTCGTCACGCTTGCGCACAAACCCTCCATCCCCACACACCCACTCCTCCATTCCGGTCACGGGTTACTCGTTACGAATCATCACAAACCCACCATCCAAACAAACTCCCATGTCCCAACGCCTGGCCATCCTCATCTCCGGCAGCGGTAGCAACTTGCAGGCCATCATCGACGCGATCGCGGCCGGTCGGCTGGACGCGCAGATCGCGGTGGTGGTGTCCAATCGCCGTGCGGCCTTTGGCCTGACGCGGGCTGAGCGGGCCGGCATCCCCACGCGGGTCTTCCCTCTCAAGTCCTACACCGACGCCGGCCGGCCGCGCGTCCAATACGATGTAGACCTGGCTCGGCTGGTGGCGGAGTACTCCCCTGATCTGATTGTGCTGGCCGGCTGGATGCATGTGCTCAGCCCCGCCTTTCTTGACCGCTTCCCCGGCCGCGTGCTCAACCTGCACCCGGCGCTGCCCGGCCAGTTTGCCGGGACCCACGCCATCCAGCGCGCCTACGAGGCCTTCCAGCGGGGCGAGATCGATCACACCGGCGTGATGGTGCATTGGGTCGTGCCGGAGGTGGATGCCGGGCCAGTGGTCGCCAGCGCCGAGGTCCCCATCTACCCGGCCGACAGCCTGGACGACCTGGAGGCCCGCATCCACAGCGTCGAGCACCGGCTGCTGGTGGAGGCCATCGCGCAGGTTGCCGGCTTGAGCAGAAACATCTCAGCCTTGTAGCCAGTCGCCATGTGAATGGCGTTGATGGGCAGATCGGCGCGATTCAAAGCAACTGCACCGCCGATCAATTGCCGCCAGTTGGCAGGATGAGTGGTCGTAGCAGTGGCTGCGACGGTCACGGCTGGAAGTTCTGGCATTCTATATCCTCTTCACTGTCCCCAGAGCTGCCCAACACAGCAATGCTGGCAGTGACCAGTCTGCGTCATGCACCCGGTAGCACTCCGGCTCGCGGTAGGGGGAGTTGAGGATGGGAGTTGTCGACGGTGAGGGTCATGGAGATACCTGGCCAGGTGCTGCGAATTTCGGCGGCATCGCTATTGACAAACGACGCAGGCCGCCTTATAATAGGGTTGCCAGCGGATGAAATTCGGCTTCATGCCGTGTGGTGCCCAGGCTGCGGTCAGGGCATCCTATATCCCTGGCGGTACTTTTCATGGCCTATCGGCCAGAGCCGCTGCTGTCAGCGGCTTTTTTTGTGTGTAGTAGACGCCATACCTGGTCTGGCGCGTGTCGTCGATATCTTGCACCACAGCGCCAGTCATCGTCTTGACCGCTCCGGTAGATGCGCTGCTCCTTCGTCTCGCTGAGCTCTGGCCACACCGAGCGCAGACGTGCGACTGCTGCCTGCTCAGCCTCTTCGATCAAGTCAAAGGCGTGCTGGATGCGCTGCGCAGGCGTCATATTCCGGCCAGTAGCAAGCTGTTCCAGGTTGACTTCTGTTATCGCACGGGCGATCCGATCCTGGGACGGCGCCTCGTCGCTGGCGACCGGTTGCGGCGAGAGTTGCCTGATCCTTGCCGAAACTTCCGGTATTGCAGCGCAAGCCGCGTCCTGGCCTTCAGGATGTTGAGATAGTTGCTTTTTTGGCGTGATACGTCGGGGACGGGCCATGGGCTTCCCTCCGTGCAGGGAGATGATGATGGAACGGGTCCGTTCGCATCTGGGGTGCAAACTCCGTGCTTGCTTGGGTGGCATCGTACCACAGCCGACCATAGCGCACCAAACAGCCTCGGCACGCCGGCGTCTACGTTGAGTTGACAACCCAGCGTGAAGCTCATATAATACAGACAGATTCGGGTGGGCTTGATCGAATCCCTGGCACATCACCAGGGTGATGGCAAGCCTTCAAGGCCGCAAGGCTGCACCCGACTTTTTTGTTTCAGCAAAGCGCCAGCAGTTCCTCAGCAGTTGGGGTGGTGGTTGCCTGTGTCTGCCCTCGTGTCACCTGGATGGCTGCCTTATGGGCCGGAGATTTCTTGCCAACGCGGGCAATGTGGATGTTGTCCCTCGTAAGCGCCACGTCAAGGCGCTGCGCCCGATCAATCAAGAGCGACTTGATCTCAGCCTCATATCCCAAGTATTCTTCATCGATCATCAAGGACGTAGTTCGCTCCGGATAGCTGGCGAGCGCCAGGAGTATAGCGGCCACAAAGAGGCGGACCATAACCAGCCGTGGCTTCACGCCGCGTCTACGCAATTCCTGTTGGACCTCCTGTTTGACGCTTGCCGTGATCCGAACGGTGATGGCAGCATGGTTAGAGAGAGCGACTATGGTCGTTCCCGACATTTCGACGCGCCCACTCTGGTCGACCTCGAGGTGTGGCATAAGTTCCCTGTACTACTTCACGTTCCACTGAGCCTACGACACCGCCTGGGCCAGCACTCTGGCTCCTACCACACTGCGCATGTTTTTTTGACCCAGCGGCGCCCAGTGTTTCTTCCGGCGGTCTTGGCTTAATAAGCGACCACGCCCACGGGTGGGTTGTTTTTGCACAGCGCCTGGTCGTGGCGGTAGTCGTCGGTGCTGCGGATGGTGCTGATGCGTCGAGATCGGGTCACGGGCTTCCATCCAGGCTCGGAGATGATGATGGAACGGGTCCGTTCGCATCTGGGGATGCGAATTGCGTGCTTGCTTGGGCGGCATTGTACCACAGCCGACCATAGCGCACCAAACAGCCCTTTGGGGACGCGTCCTCAGCTTGACTTACAAGCATCGCTGAAGCTTTTGACAGAACGCAAACCCTTGTGTTACCATCCCCGTGCAATTTCATAGGCCTCGAACACTCTTATCCTGAGAGGCGTATAGGCTGGCCCGATGATGCTTCGGCAATCAGGATACGGGGCAGTGTCCCCAAGTCTCGCATCGTTGATGGCGGGGCTTTTTGATATCTGTCCCCTGAGCTTGGCCGGTCACGTCTCTCACCCAATGGAGCACGACTCTGCTCAGGCCGGTCCCTCCGGGATGGTTCCCAATCTCCGCCCGAGCCGCCGCTTAGCAATCGCTCAGGCCGGTCTCCGACCGAGCCGCCTCAGCCCACCCATGAAACACACCACCTCCCCTCAACCCCACTGGTGGCAGCGCTCGGCGCAAGCCATCGCGTCCAGCCGCTATGGCTCGAAGCTGGCCAGCCGCCTGCTGCCGCGCATCGACCGCGCGGTGCTGCGCCTGAGCGGCAACCGCTTTACGGTCAGCAGCGCGCTGAGCCATGTGCCGGTGGTGATGCTGACCACCACCGGCGCCAGGTCGGGCCTGCCCCGCACCGTGCCGCTGCTGGCCTTTCCCGACGGCGACAAGGTCGCGCTGATCGCCTCCAGCTTTGGCAACAGCAAGCATCCGGCCTGGTATCTCAACCTGCGCGCCAACCCGCGGGCGCTGCTGGCCTTCCATGGCCAGCCGGCGCGGCCCTACATCGCCCGCGAGGCCAGCGGCGCTGAGCGGGAGAGCTATTGGCAGCGCGCGGCCCGCGCCTATCCCGGCTACGACGCCTACCGCACGCGCGCCGGTGAACGGGAGATACCGGTGTTGGTGTTGGAACCGGAGTGAGCCTTGGGCTTGTCGGCGCATTGCCCGGCGTGCGGGGCTTCGTGGGCATCGCGCGGGAACTGCAAAAGCCGCGCTGAAGCTCTTGACAAATCGGGTTCCCCGTGTTACCATCCGCCGCACAATTTTATAGGCATGACTCCACTGAAAAAAGGTCGGTCAAACTCGCGTTTTCTGGCGAATTGGGTACACTGAATGGCAA
>JACSRL010000704.1 GCA_014879765.1 Anaerolinea sp.
CATCCTGCGAGAAGTCGATGGGGTTGTTGAAGCCGGCGTTGACGTCGCTGGAGTTGCCATCGGGCACGAACTGCACGGTGGTGTTGCCGGCCGCGCCCGGCTGGAGAAAGTCCAGGCTGCCATCGCCCGGCAGTGTGAACTCCACGCGATAGGGCCCCGTGCCCGTGGCGGCAAGGGAGTAAGTCCCGGTGGCCCCGCTGGTGGCCGTGCCGCGCACCGTGTTGGACACGTCATAGGCCGTGATCACAACGCCGGCGATGCCCGGCTCGTTGAAGGTATTGCCTGAGTTGGCCCAGGTTTGCTGCGTTCCGTTGGCGTTGTAGTCACGGAATACCGTGCCGGTGATGGCGCCGCCATCGGGCTGCGCCAACGGCGCGGCGGCAGGTGCGGCCGCGGGCGCGGCCGCGGCGACGCTGGGCAGCACGAGGGCGATGATCACCATCCAGGCTGCCAGCAGACGCATCAGGTTGCCAGATCTCTTCTTGCGTTGCATTGGATTTCTCCTTGAACAGGAACGACATGAGGGACGGAAGTGTCCCTGAAAACAAACAAAATCGGCGAACACGCATCGGCGACGGGGGTGTTCCACCTAAAACGAAACACAGGCTATTCCGTTGGCATCCTCCTTTCCGGCCAGGCCGTAAAACGGGTGGATCGCATCACAGAGGAAGGCTTCCGGCGCTGCAAGCTCCCCAGTGAGATTGCAGCGCAGTCTTGCAAAAGATTATAGCAGGCACTCTTGCCGCCGTCAATCGAAAAAAGATTAAACTTAGATTACAGTTGTGTCAAGTTTTCCCTCCGTTTATGTCCAGAAATAGCTTCTTTTTAAGAGACTGGTTGAGCAGTGGCAGAGAAAAAAGACGAAAAAGACTTCGGAAGTGGTAACTATTCAGCCGCAGGTGCCGGGCACTTGAATCTACGCAAGTGCCCGGCGCCTGAACAGTTACCGCGCTTTCCACCCACTTGGCCACTTCCGAAGTCTGGGAGTAGCTCCCTGTCCGCTGGTCAGGCCCGCTGGCCGCGGCGGCGCATCCAAAGCTGCCAGCCCAGCCCCGCGGCGGCCAGCGCCAGGCACGCGGCCAGCAGCGCCGCCGGCCAGCCGGCCTTGCCCGCCGCCGGCGCCACCGTCAACCGCGCCAGCTCGACGGCAGTGGGCCCGCCGGCGGCCGCGCTGACCGGCCCGTGGCGCGTCGCGCCGCCCTCCGCGTCCAGGCTTTCCAGCCAGTACCAGGCGACGGCCCCGGCCGTCAGCGCCCGGTCCTGGTAGCTGTAGGCTGCCCCCTGCGCGCTGCCGGGCGCGGCGCTGGGCACGAAGGCCAGCATCTCATCTGGCCCGCTGGCGCTCCGCCCGCGGTACAGGTTGAAGCCGGTGTTGTCCAGCTCCGAGGCCGTCTCCCACGTCACCAGCACGTGATCGCCCTGGCCGGCGGCCGCGAAGGAGGCCAGCGTCACCGCCAGCGGCGCGCCGTCGTCCAGCGTCGCCGTGCTGAAGTAGACCGGCGCCTGCCAGGCGTTGTCCTCGACGCCGTACCAGGCCATCTTGGTGTCGCGCGGCCCGCCGTCGTCGTCGTCGTTGACGTGGATGTCCAGGCCAAAGGTGTAGCCATCGACCGGCTGCACGTCGATCTCCGCCAGCGGCAGCGAAAACTCCAGCACATAGCCCTCGCCGGTACCCACCATGCTGAACTGCGCGCCCGGCGGCACCGGGGCCGAGTTGACGCCGGCGATGATGGCCGGATCGTTCCAACGGAAGCCCAGCTCGAAGTCGTTGACGCCGTCGTAGCTGCTGCCGCGGCTGTGGTCGCCGTCGATCATGATCTCCACGATGTCGTCGTCGTACCAGTTGGGGCCGTCGTTGATCAGTACATCGTCGCGCGCTTCCACCAGCACGTAGAGCCTGGCATCGTCGTAGAGGATGCGCCAGGTGACCCAGAGGTCGGAGTGGAACAAGGGGCCGGTTCCCCGCACCAGGTTGTTGTTCATGGTGTACTGCTGGGCGTTGGCCCAGAGCGCATCCACCGCGCCGTCGATGGCGGGCGCGGTCGCGCTCTTGTGGACGGTGGCTGTGGTGGGTCGCGGCGTCGCGCCGGCGATCTTGCTGACGGCGCCGGCGCTCAGGCTGGCGACGTAGAGCTCGCCCAGCACATCCTCGCCGAAGGTGGAGGGGCTGGCGATGACGCCGGTGGGCAGCACGGTGGTTTCCACCAGCGCGCCGGGGCTGCCGGTCAGGGTGCGGATGGAGGGCCGGCAGTAGTCGCTGAAGAAGTAGGCGCCGGGCAGGTCGGTGTAGCCCACGCCGCGGTAGACGAAGCCGCCGGTGATGGAGCAGTCGCCGGTGGCGTGGGTCAGCGCGTGGACCGGCATGTCATAGGCGCTGGCCGGCAGGCACTGGCTGTAGTCGTAGAAGTTGTAGTACTCGCTGGCGGCGTGCGTCCCCTCGAAGCAGGACCAGCCGTAGTTCAGGCCGCTCACCGCGCCGCCGGGGAAGGTGTTGACCTCCTCCCACTGGCTCTGGCCCACGTCGGTGATCCAGCCTGAGCCGTCGGCGCGGTCGAAACTGAAGCGCCAGGGGTTGCGCAGGCCAAAGGCCCAGATCTCGTCGCAGCCGTTGCCCGCGCCGTTGGTGAAGGCGTTGCCGGGCGGGATGCTGTAGTTGCTGCCGCCGGCGATGGTGCAGTCGGGGCCGGTGGAGCCGCCGGGGGGCGTGTCCACGTCGATGCGCAGCAGCTTGCCCAGCAGATCATCGGGGTCCTGGCTGAACATCATCACCGGCGCCTGGCCGACGCTGGCCCAGTAGGAGCCGCCGCCGTCGCCAGAGGCGATATAGAGGTAGCCATCTTCGCCGAAGTGCAGATCGCCGGCGTTGTGGTTGCTGAAGGGCTGCTCGAACTCCATCAGAATCAGCTCGCTGGCGGCGTTGGCCTGATTGGCGTTGCCGGCGCTGCGGCTGAAGCGCGAGATGCGCGTGCGGTCCAGGTTGCTCCCCGGCGGGTCGTAGGTGTAGTAGACGTAGAAGTAGCCGTTGTTGACGTAGTTGGGATGGAAGGCCAGCCCCAGCAGCCCCTGCTCGCCGTCGGTGCTGTCCACCCGGCTGGTGATGTTGAGGAAAGGGGTGGCCAGCAGCGCGCCGTTGGCGTCGACGATGCGAATCCGCCCGGCGCGCTCGACGAT
>JACSRL010000705.1 GCA_014879765.1 Anaerolinea sp.
AACGCCAGCGTATCGAAACCCCCCGGAGGTCTCGATACGGCGCAGACGCCTACTCGACCAACGCGCGGGGGCAGACGCCTACTCGACCAGCGGAAACGGCGCAGACGCCTACTCGACCAGCGGAAACGGTGCAGACGCCTAATCGACCAGCGGAAACGGCGCAGACGCCTGCTCGACCAACGGAAACGGCGCAGACGCCTACTCGACCAGCGGAAACAGCGCAGGAACTTGTGGCGCGGCGGCGCTTGCGGTACAATGCCGCGCCATGACGACCTATGACCTCTGTATCGCCTGGAATTGGCCCTACGACGCTGATTTTGTGGGCCTGTTGGAGCGGGCATGTGGGGAGCGCGGCCTCTCGGTGCTGCAAATCAGGCCGGAAAACCTGGGCGCGATCTATCAGGCGCTGCTGGCCGGGGAACTCAGCTTCCGCGTTTTCACCAATCGGGCCGCCGACACCGACCCCCAGTTCCTCAAGATCGTCGATTGGGCGCGCATCCACGGCGTCTATCGCATCAACCCTCACGAGCGGGAGACCTATACGGCCGACAAGGCGACCATGCACCTGGAGCTGATCGCCAATGGCCTGCACACCCCCCACAGCCTCATTCTCCCCCCTTACGACGAACAGCCTGAGCTGCCGGCGCTCGACCTGAGTCCGCTGGGGCCGGCCTTTGCCATCAAGCCGGCCAACGGCGGCGGCGGCGAGGGGGTGATCTGCGAGGCGACGTCGCTGGAGCAGGTGGCGCAGGCCCGCCGGCAGTTCCCCCACGACAAATACCTGCTGCAAGCCTATGTCACACCGGCTGACATCGACGGCCAGCCCGCCTGGTTTCGGGTCATCTACTGTCTGGGCGAGATCTACGCCAACTGGTGGCCGCCCAAGACCCACATCTTTCGCCCGGTGCGGCCCGACGAGGTGATCAGCCTGCGTCTGGGGGAGCTGTATGACATGGCGGTGCGCATCGCCAGCGTCTCGCGCCTGCACCTTTTTTCCACCGAGATCGCGCTGAACCCCGATGGCCAGTTTTTGGCCGTGGACTACGTCAATGACCAGATCGACCTGCGCTTGCAGTCGCAGGCGCAGGATGGCGTGCCCGACGCCATTGTTCGGGACATCTGCTGCCGGCTGGCGGAGCTGGTCTGGCAGCAAACTAACACTCAACGAGGAGATTCACCCATGAGCGAAGATGCTTCAACGCCTTCGGTCAGCACGACAGGGAGCCGTCTGCCCACTCGCAACGAGATCGACCGGCAATATACCTGGAACGCCGAAAGCCTTTTTGCCAGCGTCCAGGCCTGGGAGGAGGAGTTTGCCCGCGTGGCGGCCAGCCTGCCTGGCCTGCGCGCCTTCGCAGGGCGGCTGGCTGAAGGGCCGGCCCTCTTGCTGGCCGCCCGTGAAGCCATCGAGGGGCTGGAGCAGCGGCTGTGGCAGCTTTCAGTCTACAGCGGCATGGACGCAGCCGTGGACACCACCAACCAGGCGGCCACCGAGCGCGATGGCCGGGTGCATGGCCTGTTCGGCCAGTTCATGGGCGCGTCGGCCTACGCAGCGCCGGAGCTGCTGGCCATCGGTCTGCCCACCTTGCAGCAGTGGATGGCCGACGAGCCGCGGCTGGCGGTCTATGCCCACTACTTCGACGATCTCTTCCGCCGCCAGGCCCACGTGCGTTCGGTGGAGGTCGAGGAGCTGCTGGGACTGGCCGCGGAGCCCTTCGCCGGCGCCTATAGCGCCTGGGGCATGTTGACCAACGCCGACATGCAGTTCCAGCCGGCCGTGACCAGCGACGGCGTCGAGCTGCCTCTCAGCCAGAGCACCTTCGACGGGCTGCTGAACAGCCCTGACCGCCAGGTGCGCCGCACGGCCTGGGAACGTTACACCGACCAATATCTGGCGCACAAAAACACCCTGACCGCCCATCTGTTGACCTCGGTCCGGCAAAATGCCTTGCAGATGCGGGCGCGGCGCTACGATTCCACGCTGGAGATGGCGCTGTTCGACAGCGCCATTCCCACCGCGGTCTTCCACAATCTCATCGAGACTTTCCGCAAGCATCTGCCGGTCTGGCATCGCTACTGGGCCGTGCGGCGCAAGGCGCTGGGCGTCGAGACCTTGCACCCCTACGACATCTGGGCGCCGCTGACGTCGCGGCCGGCCGCGGTCAGCTATCAGCAGGGGATAGCATGGATCGGCGAGGCGCTGGCGCCCCTGGGCCAGGCGTACGTGGACGCGCTGCGCCGCGGCTGCCAGGAGCAGCGCTGGGTCGATGTCTATCCCAGCCAGGGCAAGTCCTCGGGCGCCTTTTCCAGCGGCTCGCCGGGCACTTTCCCCTTCATCATGATGAGCTACACCGACGACACGCAAAGCCTGGGCACGCTGGCGCACGAGCTGGGCCACTCCATGCACTCCTACCTGACCTGGCAGACCCAGCCGTTGGTCTATGGCGGCTATTCCCTCTTCGCCGCCGAGGTAGCCTCCAACTTCCACCAGGCCATGCTGCGCGCCTGGCTGCTGGACCCGCAGCGCGAACTGCCGCGCGACTTGCAGATCGGCATCATCGAAGAGGCCATGAGCAACTTCCACCGCTATTTCCTGGTGATGCCCACCCTGGCCCGCTTCGAGCTGGAGGTGCATCAGCGGGTCGAGCGGGGCGAAGGGATCACCGCGGACGGCATGATCGATCTGCTGGCTGACCTGAGCGCCGAAGGATTCGGCGGCGAGATGGCGCTGGACCGGCAGCGGGTCGGCATCGGCTGGGCCACCTTCCCCCACCTCTATGCCGATTACTACGTCTACCAGTATGCCACCGGCATCTCCGGCGCGCACGCCCTGGCCAACCGCATCCTGAGCGGAACGCCGGGCGCGGCCGAGGACTACCTGGGCTTCCTGCGCGCCGGCGGCTCCATGTACCCGCTGGACGCCCTGCGCCAGGCCGGCGTCGACCTGGCCAGCCCCCAGCCGGTGGAGGAGACCTTCCAGGTGCTGAGCAGCCTGATCGACCGGCTGGAGCAGTTGGTGGGCTGATGACAGAGTGACTTTCGTTCAGAAACCGGGTTTTTCTCGTGTGTCGTAACTGCTCAGCCGGCGGGTGCGAACACGTTGGTTTCGATACGCCGCAGACGGCTACTCAACCAACGTTTGGCCCGCCG
>JACSRL010000708.1 GCA_014879765.1 Anaerolinea sp.
TACGAGCGGGTGCTGGAATTTGTGCGAGGGTGGAGCGATCGGATGGGGAATGAGGGGGCCGGATCAGAAGACCAGCCTTCAGGCAGATTTTCCCCGATGGTTATGGAATGGATATAATCTGTTTGCGAACAGTGCTTGAATCGATGGTGTATCTTTATGGAGGCCAGAGTGATGCAAAGTGTGGATTTGCCAGTTCAGATTACAGTATCGGGCTTATTGCGAGCAATCGCGCAATTGCCTCCCAACGATCTGGACCGTTTCATGGCGGAAGCCAAAATGCTTCAGAAACGCCAGCGGAATGAGGCTTCTCTGCTCGACGCGATCCACAAGCGTTTGCCCGATCACCAATTGCAACGGCTGCGCTTGTTGGAGACCAAGCTCGAATCTGAGACTCTCACTGAGCAAGAGCGCACAGAACTGTTGCAGTTGATCGAACTGGCGGAAACGGCAGATGTCAAACGCGCGGAGGCGCTTTTGGCTCTGGCGCATACAAGACAGACCACGGTGCCCGATCTATTAAGCGAGCTCCACCTGGAGACCGGTGTTGACTGACGAACAACGCATCTCACCGGTACTTCGGCGTTTTGTCTTTGAACGGGCGCATGGCTGCTGTGAGTATTGCCAAAGCCAGGCGCGCTTTGCCACCGAGTCTTTTGTGGTCGAACATATCTATCCTCGTGCCAGGGGAGGCGCAACGACTCTGGATAATCTGGCCCTGTCCTGTTCAGGCTGCAATGGCCACAAGGGAAGCAAAACTCAAGCTATCGACTCTATGTCAGGCGAATTCGTCGCTCTGTTTCATCCCCGTCGCCAGCGATGGATTGAGCATTTCGCGTGGAGCACTGACTTCACCTTGGTTATTGGTCTCACTGCTTGCGGTCGTGCGACAGTAGATGCGTTGAACATCAACCGTTCGCCTCTCATCAATCTGCGGCGAGTATTGCGTCTGGCAGGTGTCCATCCCGTTCAACGACCGTGATTTTCGCAATCATCATTCATTCTGTATAATCTGATCTGATTGGTTGCAGGTGTACCAAAGCGCCTGTCAACGGTCCCAGCGTCTACTGATCTCCCGTATCGGAGCATATCCATCTCATGTCACGTATCTTCCCCTTCACCGCTATCGTGGGCCAGGAGCGCATGAAGCGCGCCCTGATCCTCAACGCCATCCATCCGCAGATCGGCGGCGTGCTGATCCGCGGCGAGCGCGGCACGGCCAAGAGCACGGCCGCCCGCGCCTTGGCCTTCCTGCTGCCTGAGATCCAGGTGGTGGCCGACTGCCATTTCGGCTGCGATCCTGATCTGCCCGCCACCTATTGCGACGAGTGCCGGGCGCGCGTCGAGGCCGGCGAGGTGCTGCCGGTGGCCACCCGCCGCACCGGCTTCGTCGATCTGCCGGTCAGCGCCACCGAGGACCGCGTCGTCGGCACGCTGGACATCGAAAAGGCGATCCAGCGCGGCGAGCGCCACTTCGAGCCGGGCGTGCTGGCCTCGGCCAACCGCGGCCTGCTCTATGTCGATGAGGTCAACCTGCTGGACGACCACGTGGTGGACCTGCTGCTGGACAGCGCGGCCATGGGGGTCAATGTGGTGGAGCGCGAGGGCATCAGCTTCAGCCACCCGGCCGAGTTCATCCTGGTGGGCACCATGAACCCGGAGGAGGGCGACCTGCGGCCGCAGCTCCTGGATCGCTTCGGCCTGGCGGTGGACATGGCCGGCATCCACGATCCCAAGCTGCGGGTGGAGATCGTCAAGCGGCGCATCGCCTACGAGCAGGATCCCGACAGCTTCCGCGCCGAGTGGGAACCCAGCGAGCACGCGCTGAGCAGCCGCATCCAGCAGGCGCGCGATCTGCTGCCGCTGGTGAGCTACACCGACCGCGATCTCTACGCCATCGCCGCGCTGACCGGCGACTTCAAGGTGGACGGCCACCGCGCCGACATCGTGATCCTCAAGGCCGCGCGGGCCCATGCCGCCTACGAAGGGCGCATGGCCATCAGCGACCGCGATATTTTGCTGGCGGCCGAGCTGGCCCTGCCCCACCGCATGAAGCGCCAGCCCTTCCAGGACGCGGTGCTGGACCAGGGCCAACTGGAGCAGAAGCTGCGCCAGGCCCAGGAACAGGCGCGCGCCGAGATGAGCGAGACGACCAGCACCACCGAGATGGCCGATCCCTCAAAAAAAGCGCCGAGGGGTCCGAATCGGTAGACTACGACAGTCAACCCGGGCCCCCGTCCAACGACCCCTCGCCCCAGTCCAGCCAGCCAGGGGAACAAAAAGGCAAGGACAAGCCAATCATCGTCGGCCAGACCTTCCAGTCCAAGCGTCTGGACACGCCGCTGGACAAATTGGCGCGCCGCCAGGCTGGCCGGCGCAGCGTCACCCGCACCGACCGCAAGCGGGGCCGCTACATCAAGAGCCGGCCGGCCGGCGCCAAGCCGCAGGACATCGCCTTCGACGCCACCATGCGCGAGGCGGCCATTCACCAGCGCCAGCGCCACGCCGACGCGCAGGAGCGGGGCGAGCCGACCATGGCCCTGGAGCTGCGCAAACATGATTTACAGCGCAAGGTGCGGGTGCGGCGGGCCAACAACCTGATCCTCTTCGTGGTGGACGCCAGTTGGTCCATGGCCGCGGCCGAGCGCATGGAGGCCACCAAGGGCGCGATCATGAGCCTGTTGATGGACGCCTACCAGCGCCGCGACCAGGTGGGGCTGGTGGTCTTTCAGAAGGATCGGGCGCGGCTGGTGCTGCCCCCCACATCCAGCGTCGATCTGGCCAGCCGCGCGCTGCGGGAGATCCCGGTGGGGGGCAAGACGCCGCTGAGCAGCGGCCTGCTGCTGGCCTATCGCATCTGCGAGGGGGCCAGGCGGCGCGACGCCGAGGTGCGGCCGCTGATCATCCTGCTCACCGACGGCGCGGGCAACGTCAGCATGACCGGCATGCCGGCCCAGGAGGAGGCCATGCACATCGCCCGCCTGTTGCACCAGGCCAACTTCAACAGCGTGGTGGTCAACATGGAGCACGCGGCCTTCGACCGCGGCCTGGCCAACGCGCTGGCCGACGCCATGGGCGCGCCCTGTTTCTGCCTGCCGGAGCTGGCCGCCGAAAGCCTGGTGCGCACCGTGCAGGATGGCCTGCGGCTGGCG
>JACSRL010000710.1 GCA_014879765.1 Anaerolinea sp.
GAGACCTCCGGGGGGTTTCGATACGCTGGCGTTGTCCCCCCTCATGCGAGTCGGCTTCCCTCAACCCGCGCGTGGGGCCGCCTCACGCGCCACAGCTGGAGTTGCAGGTGGCAAGTCACATGCCCTGTGAACCTGCCACCTGCCACCTGCTAAGCATTGTAATACAACAAAAACTCATACGGATGCGGCCGCAGCGCCACGGGGCCGACTTCGGTCTCCCACTTGTAGCGGGCGAAGGCCTCCAGCACGTCGGGGGTGAAGACCCCCCCTTCCAGCAGAAAGTCGTGGTCAGCCGCCAGCGCGTCCAGCGATTCGTTGAGCTTGCCGACGGTGGTCTTGACCTTGCCGGCATGCTCAGCGTCGAACAGGTCAACCTCGGCCGGCTCGCCGGGGTCGATCTGGTTCTTGATGCCGTCCAGGCCGGCCATCAGACAGGCGGCGAAGGCCAGGTAGGGGTTGGCGGCCGGGTCAGGACAGCGGAACTCGACGCGCTTGGCCTTGGGCGAGCTGGAATACATGGGAATGCGGCAGGCGGCCGAGCGGTTGCGTGCTGAGTAGGCCACCACCACCGGCGCCTCATAGCCCGGCACCAGTCGCCGATAGGAGTTGGTGGTCGGCGCACAGATGGCCAGCAGCGCGTTGATGTGCTTCAGCAGACCGCCGATGTACCACAGGGCCATCTGGCTCAGCCCGGCGTAGCGGTCGCCGGCAAAGAGCGGCTGGCCATCCTTCCACAGGCTCTGATGCGTGTGCATGCCGGAGCCGTTGTCGGCGTAGATCGGCTTGGGCATGAAGGTGGCAGTCTTGCCCGCCTTCTGCGCGACGTTTTTGACGACATACTTGTAGATCTGCACCTGATCGGCCATGCGCACCAGCGGCTTGTACTTCATGTCGATCTCGCACTGGCCGGCCGTGCCCACCTCGTGATGATGCAGCTCGATTTCGACCCCTGAGGCGATCAGCGTGCGCACCATCTCCGAGCGCAGATCCTGCAAGGTGTCCAGCGGCGGCACGGGGAAGTAGCCGCGCTTGTGGGGCACCGAGTGGCCAAAGCCGAAGATGCCCGAATTCCACGGCCCCTCGATGCTGTCGATCTCGTAGGCCGAGGAGTACTCGCCGGCCGAGAACATCACCTTGTCGAAGACGAAGAACTCCGCCTCCGGGCCGATGTAGATCGTGTCGGCGATGCCGGTGCCCTTAAGGTGTTCGACGGCCTTTTTGGCGATGTAGCGCGGGTCGCGGCTGTAGGGCGTGCGGGTGACCGGGTCATACACATCGCCGGTCATGCTGAGCGTCGGCAGGGCGCAGACCGGATCCACCATGGCCGAGTCCGGGTCAGCCAGGAGCACCATGTCGCTGGACTCGATGCTCTGGAAGCCGCGGATCGACGAGCCGTCGAAGCCCATGCCCTCTTCGAACGCGGCCTCTTCGGAGAAGGCCTCGGCCGGCAGGGAAAAGTGCTGCCATTCGCCGAACAGGTCTGTGAATTTGACATCGACCATTTTCAGATCGAGGTCTTTGATCATTTTTGAGACATCTTTGGGTGTTGTCATGGGTGCTATCTCCTTTTCGGGGGTGACTATACTCCATCGCTCAGCGTTTCCGGACGTCGATGTCGTCCGGGTACATCAGCGCGTCGTGGCCGCGCTCGCCGGTGCGGATGCGGATCACATCCTCCACCGGATAGACAAAGATCAAGCCGTCGCCCACGCTGCCCGTCTCGGCAGCCTGACAGATGGTCTCGATGGCCTTTTCCAGGTTGTGATCGCTCAGCACGATGTTGACTTGCAGCCGGGGCAGCAGATCAACCCGGTAGGGACCGGTGCGGCCGACCAGCTCGATGCCGCCCTGCCGGCCGTGGCCGCGGCATTCGGTCACGTTCATGCCCACGATGCCGATCTCTTGCAACGCCACCTTGACATCATGCAGCTTTTCCTCGCGGATGATCGCCTCGATCTTCTTGGTCATGGTCGTAGCTCCTGTGGCCTGGCCAGGCTAGGCGTAGGCTCGTTCGCCGTGCTCGGCAATATCCAGCCCGATTTGCTCCTCGGTGTCCGACACGCTGAGGCCGATAGTGCGCTTGAGCACGTTGCCCAGCAGCCAGGTCACGCCGAAGGCAAACACGATGGTGACCGCGACGGCCAGCGCCTGCACCGCCAACTGGCTGGGGTTGCCGTAGAACAGGCCATCGGCGCCGGCCGGGTTGACCGCTTTGGTGGCGAAGAGGCCGGTGGCCAGCGCGCCCCACACGCCGCCCATGCCGTGACAGGCCCACACATCCAGCGACTCGTCCAGGCGGCGGCTCTGGCGCAGCTTGATGGCATAGAAACTGATGGGCGCGGCCAGCGCGCCGATGGCCATGGCGCCCAGCGGGGTCACATAGCCGGCCGCGGGGGTGATGGCCACCAGGCCCACCACCGCGCCGGTGATGATGCCCAACACGCTGGGGCGGCTGTCGCGCCAGCTCAGCAGCATCCAGACCAGCGCGGCCGCGGCCGCGGCCGTGTTGGTGTTCACCAGTGCCGTCACCGCCAGCCCGTTGGCGCCCAGCGCGCTGCCGCCGTTGAAGCCAAACCAGCCCATCCACAGCAGCCCTGCGCCCAGCACCGAGAAGGGGATGTTGTGCGGCTCCACGGACGCGCCGCTGTTGAAGCCCTGGCGGGCACGGATCACCATGGCCAGCGCCAGCGCCGAGAACCCGGCCGTGATGTGTACCACCGTGCCGCCAGCAAAGTCCAGTGCGCCCATGGTGCGCAGGATGCCGCCCACGCCCCAGACCCAATGGGCCACCGGGTCATAGACCAGCGTCGCCCACAGCAGGCTGAAGACCAGGAAGGTCTTGAAGCGGATGCGCTCCACAAACGCGCCGGTGATCAGCGCCGGGGTGATCACCGCAAACATCATCTGGTAAGCGGCGAAGAGCAGGAAGGGGATGGTGGCGGCGTAGTCCAGGTTTGGCGCCGATCCCACGCCGGCCAGCCCCAGGTAGCCCAGGCCGCCCACGAATCCGCCCATATCGGCGCCGAACGCCAGGGTGAAGCCGAACAGAACCCACTGCAGGCTGATGAGCGCCATCATGATGAAGCTGAGGTTCAGCGTGGAGAGCACGTTCTTCTTGCGCACCATGCCGCCGTAGAACAGCGC
>JACSRL010000711.1 GCA_014879765.1 Anaerolinea sp.
TTGGTTGCGCTCAAGTTGCTTATGAGCCAGACGCCGCCTGGCCCTACTCGACCTACGCTGGCCACCTATGTCGTTCAACCAGATTCAAACACACCCTTCTCATTAGATGGCCGATCAGAAACCGGGTTTTTGTTGGACAATGAGCTTTAGCGATAACCTTAAATACTTCGCATAGATAAACTGAACAGCGGGCGGGAGACGTGAGGGGTTAAGCTATACGAAAAAAGGGCTGCATTTAAGGCGCGGAGCCTCAGGAAACCCTTGCGTGGCCTGGCGTGCGCATGCTACAATTTGCGTGCTGGTGGCTCACAAGGCTGCCAACGAATCAAGCAAGGCAGTGTGTACGTCCCTGGGCAGTGCGCTCAGGAAGGAATGGCTAACGATGGTGCAAACGAGGAAACTTCGAATTCTGATTGCCGCCCTGGCGCTGGTGCTGGTGGCCAGCCTGGTCCCTGCTGGCGCTGCTCCCATGGCGTCGGCCGGCGATCTGATCTTCAACGGCGGCTTTGAGAATGGCTTTACCTTCAATGCGAGCTGTGGCGGCATGGTCGGCGCAGGCTGGGGCTGTTTCACCAACGGAGGCACGGCGGTCTATGGCTTCTACGATGATATGTGGAACCGCTCGGTTTATGCTGGCCAGCACTCGCAACTGATTGAGATCAACACCAAAGAGAAGGGCGGCGACAACAACCGCAACGCCGGCATCTTCCAGACGGTGCGGGTGACGCCGGGCGCTACCTATGAGATGTCGCTCAAGGGGATGATCCGGGCCGATGACCACGGCGGCGACCCCTGGCGCTATCGGGTCTACGTCGGCTTCGACTACAGCGGCGGCTCCAACTGGCAGGCTGTCAGTGACTGGCGCGAGCTGCCGTGGGACACCTACTATCCCCGCACCGATCCGGGCGGCTTCAGCAGCTACAGCACGCGGGTGACGCCCACGGGGCAAAACCTGACTGTTTTCGTGCGCACCGAGCGCCGCTGGGGCACCTGGTACGAGGAGACCGATTTCAACCTGGACGCGATCAGCCTCTTCGGCCCATCCGCCCCGGTGGTGGTTCCCCCTGTGGTGGTTCCCCCTGTGGTGGTTCCTCCGGTGCAGCCGGTTCCCCCGGTGGTGGTTCCTCCCATCCAGCCGGTCCCCCCGGTGGTGGTTCCTCCCATCCAGCCGGTTCCGCCGGTGGTGGTCGTGCCTCCGACGCCGGTCTGCTCTGGCCCTAACCTGGTCTTCAACGGCGGTTTCGAGAACGGCTTCGCCGCCAACGGCGTGGGCCTCTTCTGGAGCGGCTTCACCAACGGCGGCCGCGCCAACTATGGCTTCTACAATGAGATGTGGCCGCCGGTGGTCTCCGAGGGCAACCACAGCCAACTGCTGGAGATCAACAGCAAGGGCCTGGCAGCCACCGATCCCGATCGCATCATCGGTATTCTACAGCGGGTCAAGCTGCAGCAGGGCGTGACCTACGAGCTCTCCTTCGACTCGGCCATGCGTGAGGCGCCGGTGGCCGCGGACGAGGACCCCTACCGCTATATGGTGGAGTGGGGCTACTCGACCACGGGCACGACAGACCCGGCGCAGATGCTCTTCCGGGAGCGCGTGCCGCTGGACAAGATCCTGCCCCGCACCGATCCGGGCAGCAACGCCATGCAGAGCTACAGCACCCGGTTCGTGGCGCCGGCCGGCGGCTACACCACCGTTGCCATCTGGGGCCTGAAGAAGTGGGCCACGCTGGAGCGTGAGCTGGACGTGAACATCGACAACGTGGTGCTGCGGGCCTGCGGGACGGCGACTGTGCAGCCGCCGGTGGTTGTGCCTCCGGTGGTCTATCCGCCCGTGGTCGTGCCCCCGGTGGTCTATCCCCCCGTGGTCAAGCCCCCGGTGGTCTATCCGCCGGTGGTCAAGCCTGGCGAGTGCAACGTCTGCCACGTGGTGCAGCGCGGCGACACCCTGTCGGGCATCGCGGTTCAGTACGGCACCACGGTGGCGGCGCTGATGGCGGCCAACAACCTGGCCAACCCCAACGTGATCTTCGCCGGCCAGAAGCTGTGCATCCCCGGCTCGTCAGCGCCCACACCGTACGCCGCTGATCCGGTGGTGGTGACGCCGGTGGTGGTGGCGCCGGCCTCGGAGCCGGTCGCGGCTGCCACGGCCGCGACAGCCGGCGACAACTTCTACCGGGTGCAGCGCGGCGACACCCTGGGCGCCATCGCGGCCCAGCACGGCATCACCGTGGCTGCGCTGATGCAACTCAACAATATCTCGGATCCGAACTTCATCTTTGTCGGACAGCGGATCCGGTTGTCCTAAGCTGGCACAACAGCCGGCAAATTCACACCGGCCTAGGATTGGAGCTGTAGCTCAGGCTGGGGCCGCTCCCGGCCAGGGCTACGGCTCCCGGGCCGACACGGAGGTAGCAGAAAGCTTATGCACAGGGTTGGCTACCCAGGGTTGAAGGAAGCCCACACGCAACCGTCAACCTGTCGAGTCACCGGATTTCGTCTCTGTATCGAAAGTCCCGTCGAGCACGGGAGCATCACACCAAGGAGTACCTACAATGTCTAACAAATCTCGCAAGCTCATGCTGGTGCTGGCCCTGGTAGCCGTTCTGGCTATGTTGACGGCCATGGCTGGCACTGCTCTGGCTGGCGGCGATCAGCCGACCAGCGATGGCAAGACCGTGTGCGTCAGCGGTTTCGTGATCAATCACCGGGAGAACCCGGTGGACGGCACCAAGTTCGACCCGCAGTTGACCGTGTACGCCATCGGCTACAGCGCGGCTGACGCTTCTGAGCTGCCCGACGTGGCTGCTCAGTTCGCTGACCCTGAGGCGCTGAGCACGCTGGCCTCCAGCGCGGAAGCGTCTGGCGTCATCGTGGCCACTGCGCCCGTCGGAACCAATGGCAGCTACGAGTTCAAGGACCTGCCGGCCGGCTACTACTACATCTTCGCCCTGCCCCTGCCGGCCGACTGGGACGGCATCGTGCCTGCGGCCGGTCGCGGCTCCATCGCCTTCACCAATTGGACCCAGCTCGTCGAGAAGAAGGGCTGCTACGACGTGCTCTTCAAGATTCGTCGCTGGTTCGATGTGACGGTGCTGAAGTGGGAAGAGCTGCAGAACGGCGCGGTGCAGCCTGGCAACGGC
>JACSRL010000712.1 GCA_014879765.1 Anaerolinea sp.
ACACGCGGCCAGTCCATGATTGGCCATTGACCATTGACCATTAGCCATTGAGCATTGACAATTATCATGACCAACATCCTGCAAACCTTCCGCAAAAATCGCACGCTGTTCATCACGCTGGCGATTCTGGCCCTGCTCTTCCTGCTGGCCATCCAGGGCATGAGCACGCGCGATTGGGTCGTGACCGTGCTGCGCGGGCTGGCCATTGGATCGATCACGTTTCTGGTGGCGGCAGGCTTGAGCATTATCCTGGGATTGATGGACGTGCTCAACCTGGCGCACGGCACGCTGTTCATGATCGGCGCCTATGTCGGCTGGACCATGTACGTGCGCCCCGACACGGTGGTCGATCTGGCTACCCCGTTCTTGCTGGTGTTGGCTGGCCTGGCGTTGATGCCGCTGTGGGGGCCGCTGCTGGCGCGGGCCAACGTGCGGCCTGGCATCGCCCGCCTCTGGCCGTGGATCGCCCTGCTGGCCGGCCTGGGCATGGCCGCGCTGGGACTGACCAACGCGCCCCTGGCCATCTGGAGCGGCGCCGACTACCAGAACAGCCCCATCGTCTGGACCCAGTTTGCCGAGGCCGGCACGGTGGCCCAGAACGTGCAGCCGGCAACTTTTGCGCCCGGCCAGTCGCCGGTGTTGATCTGGGGAGCGATTCTGGTGGGCAGCGCGCTGGTGGGCCTGGCGGTGGTGGGCATGATTCGCAACCGCCGCGGCGTCGAGGGCGCGGCGGCGTCCTCTGCTCGTCGTCCTCTGCTCATATTCGCCATCCTGGCTGGCCTGGCGCTGCTGCTTTTCGTCGTCAACACGCCGTTGACCAACTGGCTCTTTGGCCTGAGCACCAACGTGCTCTTCGTCATCGCCATCGCCGTGGCCGCGCTGGCCGGCGTGGGCCTGGGCAGCTTGATGGAAGTGACCTTGATCCGGCCCCTCTACGCCCGCGCCATCTACCAGATCATGTTGACCTTTGGCCTGGCCTTCATCGGCGCCGAGCTGGTGCGCACGGTCTGGGGGCGCACCGGGTTCACTATGCCCAAGCCGGCGCTCTTTGCCAACACCGGCGACGGCTGCCCGGCCGACAGCATCGCCGGCTGGCTGCAGAACAGTTGCTCGACCATCGTGCTGGAAATCGGCGGCCAGAAGGCGTTGATCCGCACCTACAACGAGATTTTCGTCATCCTGGTGGGCCTGGTGGTGTTGATCCTCGTCTGGCTGCTCTTGCAGCGCTCCCGGCTGGGCATGATCATCCGCGCCGGCGTGCAGGACAGCGCCATGGTCGAGGCGCTGGGCATCAACGTGCGGCGGGTGTTCACCCTGGTCTTTGGGCTGGGGGTGGGCCTGGCCGCGCTGGGCGGCGTCATCGCCGCGCCGGCCAGCGGCCTCTCCGACGCCATGGGCGCCACCCTGCTGCTGGGCTCGCTGATCGCCCTGGCCATCGGCGGCCTGACCAGCTATCCCGGCGCGGCGGCCGGCGCGATCATCGTCGGCCTGGTGCAGCAGTTCATCATCAAGTACGGGCAGATCGGCATCCACCTGCCCTTCCTCGCCGAACCCTGGAAGCCCACGCCGCCCATCGTGCCGGCGTCGACCATCATCCTGATGATCATCATCCTGCTGGTCCTGCCGCAGGGATTGTTTGGACGGAAAGAGTAGACGCTAATCGGATGATGGTTAGTGGGTAATGGTCAATGGTTCACCGTTCACCGTTCACCATTACCCATTTTCCGCCCACCGCTCACCATTGACCATTGACCATTACCCATTGACCATTGACCATTACCCATTACCCATTACCCATTCACCGTTCACCATTACCCATTTTCCGCCCACCGCTCACCATTGACCATTGACCATTGACCATTGACCATTTCCCATTGACCGTTCACCATTACCCATTTTCCGCCCACCGATCACCGTGTACCGTTCACCGCATCGAGGAGTACGCATGGCCTCACAAGGCGCATATCTCAAGCGCAACCTGGGTTTCCTGCTGACGATAGGGATACTGGCGGCTCTGCCCTTTGCGCTGGCCCTGATCAACGGCCAGTCCATTGCCAGCCTGTTGGCCAATGAGGCTGGCAATGCCAAGTTCCTGCAAGGGCTGCTGATCGAGATCTTCATCCTGGCGGTGTTTGCCATCAGCTATGATCTGGTGCTGGGCGTCACCGGGCTGCTCTCCTTCGGCCATGGCATGTTCTTCGCCTTTGGCGCCTACCTGACCGGCGTGCTGCTGAAGAGCTTCGGCTGGCCGCTCTGGCAGGTGCTGCTGGGCATCGTGGCCGTTGGCGTGGCGCAGGCATTGCTGTTCAGCATCGTCCTGCCGCGCGTCAAGGGCATCACCTTCGCCCTGGTGACACTGGGAATCGCCGCGGTTTTCGACATCCTGATCAAATCGCAGGAACTGAACCCCTACACCGGGTCCGACGTCGGGCTGCAAGGGGTGCCGCGGCCGGCTGGCCTCAGTCCCGTGGACGACCGCCTGCGCTTCTACTATCTGGCGCTGCTCTTTGCCGTGGTCGTCTATCTGGTCTACAAGCGTTTCGTCGACTCGCCCACCGGCCGTGTCTGCATCGCCTCGCGCGAGAACGAAAACCGGGCGCTGACCGTCGGCTTCAACACCTTCTATTTCAAGCTGGCCGCGCTGATGGTGGCCAGCATCACGGCCGCACTGGCCGGCATGTTGCACACCCTCTACAAGCCCATCGTCAGCCCGGAGATCGCCGGCCTGGGCTTCACCGTCCAGGGGCTGTTGATGCTGCTGATCGGCGGCATCGGCACCCTCAGCGGCGCGATGATCGGCGCGGCCTTGCTGCGGCTGATGGAATTCTACTTCGCCCGCTGGTTTGGGGAGAGCGCCGGCTTCGTCATCGGCGTGGTCTACGTCTCCATCGTCCTGTTCCTCCCCTACGGCATCGTGGGCACCTGGCAGCTCAAGCGTTTGCAGATCAAACAGGGGCGTGAGCGACTGTTATCGTATATTACCAATGCCAGAAAGAACCCCGTGGCAGGTGATTCCAGCTAGTCTGGCGTCCTTCTGGCGTGCGGTTCGTTGACTAAGTAACTGTCAAGGAATGTAACTGCTCAGCCGGCGGGTGCGTGACCGTTGATTGAGTAGGCCGCCGTATCGAAATCAACGGTCACG
>JACSRL010000693.1 GCA_014879765.1 Anaerolinea sp.
TCTGGCCGGTCTCCGACCGAGCCAACCTGCTTCACTTGACGCTCTGGCCGGTCTCCGACCGAGCCAACCGACTCTCAACCGGCGACTTCCGAAGTCTGGGACGTCACCCGACGGCGGGCCAAACGTTGGTTTCGATACGGCGCAGACGCCTACTCAACCAACGTTTGGCCCGCCGCCTGAGCAAGTTACTCGTGACGACTACTAAGGTGCAGTCTGGGTGGTAGGAATGACTTCGATGGCGTCGATCAGGTAGTTGTCCTCGTGCAGCACGAAGTGGAAGATGATGCGACTCACAGGATGTTGCAGGCGAAACGGATCAAAAGTGAGGCTGATCGGGCCTGCTTCGGGGAAAGGATCGGGATACGGCGGATGATCGAGCACCCAGTCTGCCGGCGGCCTCTCGTGAAGCGACGCGAGTTCGAGTTGTGCAGCAAGCTCCAGCAGTTCTGGACGCGTGACCCAGGCCGCAGCGTCGCCGCCTGTCTGGAGCGCATAGAAGAACTCTACTAAGGTGTTGAAGGCGCTGGGATGAGTTTTGCGTTCTGTCCGAACGTAGGCATCGCCCTGCCTCTGCCAGACGTCGCTGAAGACGCGATGCGCACCATAGCGAGACTCCTGGAAGAGGCCGCTCTTTGGATCATCGCTCCAGGATGAAGTGCTTTCGACCTTGATGGCCTCGATGCCATCGCCCTCCAACTGCCAGGTTGCCTCCCTTTGTGTCTGCTGAGAGGCAATCGAATCGGCCCAAAGTTCGCGCCAGAAAACTTCTTCCAGCCGGTAGAGGCGCAAGACGATCTGGCACTGTTTTCCGGTCTCGCTTCGGCATTGTTCGGTGAACAACGCCAACTCAGCGCGGCCATCACGTTGAACCAATCGCGCCTCCCGAAAGGACGAGATGTATCCGATGGCAGGCAGGAGTTGCAGAGACCACGATGCGGACGTCGCATCGCGCCATGCCAGCACTCCTTTTCGATTGCGCCAAGAGATCGAATCGTTGGTCGGGTCCAGAACACCGCATGTAAAGATGATGGCTGGAACACCGGCGGCTTCGCTGTCCGGGACCGGTTCCAGTTGCGGCCCGCAGGTCCTGCCCAGAGCGTCCGGCGCAGCCGCCATTGAGTCGAGCAAGGGCTGCAATTCACCCTGGATCTCTGCCAGCGAGCTGGTAGTGCTCTCCGCAAAGAAGGTCAGCAGGCGCTCAGGGACTGCTTCGATCAAGGCCTGGCGCCACTGGTCGAATGTCGGCGTCGGCGTGGGCGTCCAGGTGGCAGTCGGTGTCGGCAACGGCGAGTAGTCATCGTGCAGCACAGCAACAGGTATCGGCGTGACGGTGGGCAAGGTTGTCGCAACTTCAGTCGCCGCCGGATCAGGTGTGTCAGACGTGACAACAAGCGGCGATGATGACACAGTCGCCGTATTAGCTGTTGGCTCCGGCCCGCAACCGGCCGCCAAGAGAACTATCGCCAGCAGGCTTACATGGAGTATCAGGCGCATCATAGCTGAAGACCTTACTTCCCTCGGTTGAATCGCCGCCGATCTCTATCCGCCAATATCCGAAAGCGCCTGCCGTGCTTCAGCGTAGTTGCTGTTGAGCTCGACCGCGCGCTGATAGGCTGTACGCGCGCCGCCGGTGTCGCCGGTGGCCTGCAAGGCCCGACCGCGCCAGTAGTAGGTCTCCTCGATGTTGCCGGCCGTGGCGATGACGCTGTCGGCCAGCGCCAGCAGCTCGTCGTAGCGCCCCGCTTCATAATAGGCCCGGAAAGGCTCGAACTGGTACCACAGCATGCGCCAGGGCAGGCCGCTGACGCGCGCCTGGTCGAAGGCGCTGGCCGCGTCAGCATAGCGGCCCTGGGCGGCCAGGCTGTTGCCCAGGTTGAACCAGGCGAAGGCATCAGCGGGATTGGCCGCGGCCTCAGCCTGGGCCCGCTCCAGCGAACGCTGCCACATCAACGCGTCGTCGGCCTCGTCGCCCAGAATCTGCTGCGCCGCGGCCGCGTGCGCCTGGTCGGTGACCAGCACGTAAGTTCCGTCGAACACCCGCCACAGCCGCACCAGCTCATCGTAGCCCATGCGGATGCCGGGATAGGGGCCCTTGGGGTCGATGCCGTCGCTGATGTAGGAGTCGTAGACGATCCACTGGCGGGCCGCGTCGTCGTAGCCGACCACCATGCGGTAATGGCCCATGCCGCCGTCGTGATCCAGCCAGGTCTCGATCAGCACCGGGATGCCGGCGTCGATGAATTGGCGCAGGCGTTCGGGCGAGCCGTTGACCCGCACCAGCGCCTCCAGCCCCTGGCCGCGGGCATAGGCGGCCAGCTCGTGGGGGCTGACGTTCTTGTCGTCCCAGTTGGGCTTGAGCACGGCCGCGGTCTGCTTTTGCGTCAGCGGCAGGCCGTAATAGCTGAGGTTCATGGCCAGCGTGGCCGGGCCGCAGTTGTTCCAGGTCTGCCAGTAGTGGGCCAGGCCGCCGAGCTGGACGAAACCGGGGTCGCGGATTACGGGAGCGGATCGAACGGAAAGAGCGGCGGTCGCGGTGGGCTGGGGGGTGGGGCTGGAGGTGGCCGTCGCTGTGGCCGTGGGCCGGTCGGGCAGGCTCTCGACCGCGGCAAAGGGCGCGGCGGCCAGATGCAGATCGGCCGGCGGCGTCGCGCTGGGCAGGGCAGTGGGCGCGGGCAGTGCGGTGGGCCTGCTGGCCAGCAGGGCCAGCGGCTGGCTGCCGGCCGGCGTGGGCAGCGGTGTGGGCACGAAGGGAGGCGGCGGCTCGGCCGGCCCGCTGCGCTGGGCCAGGGCCACCCGCACCCGCAGCATCAGGCCGTCAGGGCCGCCGTAGCGCAGGCTGCCGAAGGTGAAGGCGGCAAGGAACAGCAGAGAGGCAACAGCGAGGACAAGAACAACCAGAATCCGCTTCGATTGTCGTACAGTATGGGCCATAATGAGGCCATTCTAACCGCGATGGGGGCTGGTGTCAATCGGAGAACCGCGCATTGGCAGAAGACCAGGGGACGGCGTTACGGGCCGGGCAACATTGTGCAGGACCGTTGGAGTTAGGCTGACAACATAGTGAAGATAGGTAACTGCTCAGCCGGCGGGTGCGAACACGTGGATTGAGTAGGCTGCCGTATCGAAATCACGTGTTC
>JACSRL010000686.1 GCA_014879765.1 Anaerolinea sp.
GAGTAGGCCGCCGTATCGAAACCCGCGAGCCAGCTCGTGGGTTGAGTAGGCCGCCGTATCGAAACCCGCAGCATTGGAAACCGGGTTTTTCTCGTGCGGGCATGGTTTTCGTCTGCGCAACGACCTTCCATGGTGCCATGACCTTGATCTGCGAGACAAAAACCCGGTTTCAAATGCCAAGCCTGAACAGTTGCGGTAATTTTACCATATATTTGGCCAGAAGCGCAACGGCGCGGAGTTCGTAACGGTTTTCGTAACGTTTTCGGAACGGTCGCGCGGTAGACTGCACGCGTCGTGTGGCGATTTCAGAGCCGGCCGCCGTGTGTGCAGAGGGCGGCCCGGCGGCGGGATTGCCGCCGCCGCCGATGGAACAACACCAAGGAGTAAACGATGAGCGCCAGCAAACCTGTGGATGTATCTTCGACCAGCGCCGGCGACGCCGCGGCCGCCGGGCTGCTGCACGGGCTGGCGGCCGGCCTGGCCATGGCGGCATTTCTGGCGGCGGCCGGCCTGCTGCGCGGCCAGGGGCCGGTCGAGACGCTGGCGGCCTTCACCCTCAGCGGACAGCCGGCAGCGTCCAGCGCCCTGACCGGGCTGCTGGGCCACCTGGCCGTGGCCGCGGTCTATGGGCTGATCTGGGGCCTGGCCTGGCGGGTGATTGGGGGACGCACGGCCATGCCCGCCTGGCTGGGCGGCCTGGTCTACGGGCTGCTGCTGTGGGGCGGGGCGCAGTTGCTGGTGCGTTCCTTTGGCTCCGGCCTGGCGCAGTTGGCGCCGTGGGCGTTGCTGGCCGGGCATCTGGTGTATGGCCTGACGGTGGGATGGCTGAGCCGCAACGGTTGACGATGGAAAAACGCCAACGCCTGCGTTTAACGACTTGGTTTCTGTGACCGTTCTTGCCGCAATCTCTGGATGATACCTGGGCCGGCGAGTTGGGACGGGTTGATGTCAGGGCAGAACGACACGACTGTTCTGCCGGTTCGTTAAGATTTCAGTTGGAACAAGGAGAAAATCATGGTGTTCAGACAACGGATGACAGCGGGGCTGCGGCTGGCCGCAGTGACCGTGCTGATGCTGGCGCTGGCGGCCTGCAACGCGACGCCGGCGCCGACGGCGACGCCGGTTCCCCTGCCGGCGGTGGCGGTGGATGTCTCAGACACGGCGCTGACCATGCCGGCCGACGTGCCGGCCGGGCTGGTGCAGGTGACGGTGAGCAACAGCGGCCAGGCGCCGCACTCGCCGCTCTTCGCCCGCCTCAACGATGGGGTGACGCAGGAGCAGTTCATGGAAACCATGCAGACCGACCAGAGCGGCACGGCCGCGTTGGCGCTGGTCTCGCTGTTGGGCGGCGCGCAGGCCAAGCCGGGCGCCAGCCAGCAGATGGTTTTCGACTTCAAGCCGGGCAACTACATCGCCATCGACATGGGCGAAGGGGGCCCGACAGGGGGCCCGCCGCTGATGGCCAACTTCACCGCCACGGCCGGCAGCGGCCCGGCGCCGGCCGCGCCGGTGGCCACGGTCAACGCCGAGCTGATCGACTTCCAGTTCACGCTGCCTGACCAGATCAAGAGCGGCGCGCAGACCTGGAAGATCGAGAACAAGGGCGGCCAGTGGCACGAGATGGGCATCTTCAAGCTGAACGAAGGGGTCACCGTGGACGATGTGATGGCCATGATGATGAGCGAGACGCCGCCGGAAGGCCCGCCGCCCTTCGAGGACGTGGCTTTCTGGGCGCCCATGAGCCAGGGCCAGCACGCCTGGTGGACGGTGGATCTGCCGCCGGGCGTCTACACGGTGATGTGCTTCCTGCCCGACTTCTCGTCCACCCCGCCCACCTCGCACCTGGAGCACGGCATGGTGCGGACGTTGACGGTGACGGAGTAGCCACTGCATCAGGACTGACAGTGCTGGACTCGCCGGCGCGCGGCTGTCGACGCGGGGCGACGGTCGGCCGGTCGCGGAGCACTGTCAGTCCTTTGCGTTGTGACGGAGTTGATCGATGACGACCGAGCTATCTCAGCCTTCCCGCTCCATCGGCCGCCTGGCCTGGGCGCTGTGCGCCATCATCCTGGCGGCGACCGTGGTGTTCGCCCTGGTTCAGTTGCGAGTCCAGCCGCCTGAGAACATTGTCCAGGTGGTCTCCCGCTTGTTGATGTTCACCGCTTTTGCCGTCTTTGCCGTGACGGGCGCGTTGGTCGTCTCGCGCCAGCCGCGCAACCCGGTGGGTTGGCTGCTGCTGCTGGAAGGCGCGCTGGCCATTGCCATGCCAGTCGATCTGTTCTTCATGAACCTGGCGACGCCGCCGGCCCAACCCTCGACTCTGTTCCTGATCGGCCTCTGGCTCTGGGGCGGGTCGTGGCTGCTGTACATCTTTCCCATTCCGTTCATCTTGCTCTATTTTCCCACGGGCCGGCCGCCGTCGCGTCGCTGGCGTTGGCTGGCCGTCTTTGGGCTGGCGCTGTGCGCGTTCTTCCTGCTGTTCACCTCAACCCTGAAAGAATGGCAGACGCTCTCGGACTATGGGTGGAGTGTGAGGAATCCGATCGGAATCCATGACCTCCCCTTCCCCATGGCTCCGTGGGCGGTGGCGCTGATCACCTTTATCGGACTGAGCGTGGTTTCCCTC
Source organism: Anaerolinea sp. (assembly GCA_014879765.1). Classification (GTDB taxonomy): domain Bacteria; phylum Chloroflexota; class Anaerolineae; order JAAEKA01; family JAAEKA01; genus JAAEKA01. The sequence goes on from JACSRL010000686.1 coordinate 2,627, forward strand.
TTCGTGCGCTACCGCCGCGCGCCGGCGGTGGAGCGGCAGCAGATCAAATGGCTGTTGTATGCGGCAGGACTGTTCTTCGTCATCTATGCTGCAGGTTTTGCGCTGAATGTGGATAGCGAGACCTCAGGATCGGCCGGCGACTTGGTTTCTCTGCTCCTGGGCCTTGGCGTTCTGGTCTTCCCTATCGCCGTCGGCATCGCCATCCTGCGCTACCGCCTCTACGACATCGACATCGTGATCCGCAAGACCTTGGTCTACGCGGCGCTGACCGCGCTGCTGGCGCTGGTCTACTTCGGCAGCGTGATCCTCTTGCAGTCACTGTTCGGCGCGCTGGCCGGCATCGAGCAGTCCACGCTGGCGGTGGTGATCTCGACGCTGATGATCGCCGCCCTGTTCAGCCCCTTGCGCCGCCGCCTCCAGGACACCATCGACCGGCGCTTCTTCCGCAAGAAGTATGACGCCCAGCAGGTGCTGGCCCGCTTCGCCCAAACCGCGCGCGACGAGACCGA
>JACSRL010000713.1 GCA_014879765.1 Anaerolinea sp.
CAGACGCCGCCTGGCCCTACTCGACCTACGCTGGCCACCTATGCCGTTCAACCAGATTCAAACACACCCAAATGAAAATCGCCCCGGCCCCGGCCGAGGCATGGATCTTGCCCATGGAATCTGTTGCCACCTTGCCCTATATCACAGCGGAGCTGCCCGGCGTAGGCGGCCAGCTCAAGGCTGAGCCGGCCCATTTCATCGTGGAGGAGCTGCCCCTCTACGAGGCCAGCGGCAGCGGCGCGCATCTGTATCTCTCGCTGACCCGCGAGGGGTGGACGACGCGCCGCGTGGCCGACGCGCTGGCCGATCTGTTCAGCCTTAGCCGGCGCGATGTGGGCTTTGCCGGGCTGAAGGATCGCCACGCCCGCTGCACGCAGACCTTTTCGCTGCCCGGTCTGACGCCCGACGACGCCGAACGCGTCGCCGCCGAGCTTCCTTTCCAGCTCCACTGGGCGCGGCAGCATGGCAACAAGCTCAAGACCGGCCACCTGCTGGGCAACCGTTTCGCCATCACCGTCAGCGACCTGGCGGTCTCGCCGGAGGAGGCCCTCAGCCGCGGCCAGGCCATCGCCGCGGCCATCGCCCAGCGCGGCGTGCCCAACTTCTTTGGCTCCCAGCGCTTCGGCTACGAGGGCGCCAACGTGGCCAAGGGCCGGGCCGCGCTGCTGGGCCAGGGGCCGCGGCACGATCCATGGCTGACCAAGCTGCTGATCTCGGCCTATCAGTCGCACCTGTTCAACCGCTACCTGACGCAGCGCATGGAGGCCGGGCTGTTTGGGCAGGTGCTGGTGGGCGACGTGTGCAAAAAAGCCGAGACCGGCGGCATGTTCCAGGTGCAGGACGCGGCCGCGGAGCAGCCCCGCTACCAGCGCGGCGAGATCGCCTTCACCGGCCCGCTTTTCGGCAAGAAGATGTGGGCCGCGCTGGATCAGGCCGCCGAGCTGGAGGCGGCCGTGCTGGCCGAGGCTGAGCTGGGCGGGGCTGAGCTGCGCCAGGCGCGCGCCGACGGCGCCCGCCGGCCGGCGCGGCTCTGGCTGCCAGAGATCGAGCTGGCCATCGACCCGGCCGGGCTGCAAGTGGCCTTTGCCCTGCCCAAGGGCGCCTATGCCACCGTGGTCCTGCGGGAATTTTGCAAGTCCGAACAGGGCTTCGATCTGTTGCAGAAACAGAACGAGGACTAGCCCGGCGCGCGCCGCGGCGTCTTGTCCGGCCATTGGCCCTGAGGTATAATCGCGAGGAAACCCTGTGACCCGCCCCTGTACCCTGCGAGATCTGCCGGCTGTGCGAGCGTTGCAACGCGATGGCATCTGGCTGGACCTGTTCCACCACCTGCTGTTGCGACGCAGCCCGCTGGCCACGGCGTTGATCGCGCCGGTGCCCTGGGTGGGTTCCGGCCTGGCCACCTACGTCTGTTCTCAGGGGCGAACTGTGCAGGGCTTCGTCCAACTGCTGAAACGGCCGGGCCGCTTCGAGGCTGACCTGCTCTTTCTTGCCCCCCGGCTGCGAGATGACGCCCTCAGCCCCTTGGTCTGGGAGCGCCTGCTGGCCGGCTGCATCGCCGAGGCCAGGACGCAGGCGCTGCGCCGGCTCTTTGCCAGCGTGCCCCAGGGCGAGCGCGCAGGCGAGACGCTGGCCGGCCAGGGCTTCTTGGTCTACACCAACGAAGATCTGTTCATGCTGGCCGAGGCGCCCAGCGTCGCGGCGACCGCCAACGACCCGCGGCTGCGGCCACGCCGCCCGGAGGATGTCTGGTGGCTGCGCCGGCTCACCAGCATCTACACGCCGCAGCCGGTGCAGCACGCCGAGGGCCATCAAAATGACGATGGCCAGCCTTCGCTGCCCCTGGCCTGGTGGGAGCTGACCAACCAGTGCAGCTTCGTGGTGCAGGACCAGGGCGATGTGCTGGGCGGCGTGCAACTGGTCAGCGGCCGGCGCGGCCATTGGCTGCTGCTGCACGGCGACCCTGGCAACGCCGAGCTGATGGCTGCCCTGGTGCGCCAGGGCGTCAGCGCGGCGGCCGGCAGCCGCTGGCCGGTGATCTGCGCGGTGCGCGATTACCAGGGCGGACTGGCGGCTGTGCTGCACGATCACGGCTTCCAGCGCTTCACCCGCCGCTCACGGCTGATCAAGCACCTGGCCGCGCCGGTGAAGGTGGCCGAGCCGCTGGCAGTGCCGGGCCTGGTCGTGGAAGAGCCGGGGCGGTAGCGGCGTGAAACGTGAAGCGTGAAGCGCAAAACGTGATACGTAGTCGGTTGTATCCCGTGTGTCGTGAAACGTGAAGCTGGATGGTCTGGAGGAACGATTTTCCAAATCGTTCCTCCCCAGAGGTAGAACGACTTTCCAAATCGTTCCCCCCAGAGGTAAATGAGGACTTTGACACAGCAGAAAATCACCGATGATCTGGACGTTCTGTTGAACGTTCTGCCGCCTGAGATCCGGGCGGCGTTGCAAGAGAGCGGCCGCGGCGACAACTTGCTGGAGGTGGTGATGGACCTGGGGCGGGTGCCCGAGGCCCGTTTCACCGACGGCGAGACGATCCTGCGCCCGCGTGAGATCGACCAGGTGGACCTGGATTTCGTGGTCGAGCGCATCGGCCAGTTCACCAGCGACAACCGCGCCGGCATCGAGCGCACCCTGCACCGCATCTCCTGCATCCGCAACCGCCAGGGCCGCATCGTCGGGCTGACGGTGCGCGTCGGCCGCGCGGTCTACGGGGTGATCGACATCCTGCAAGACATCATCGAGTCGGGCCAGAGCATCCTGCTGCTGGGCCGGCCGGGCGTGGGCAAGACCACCGTGCTGCGCGAGGCCGCGCGCGTGCTGGGCGACGCCAGGCGGGTGGTGATCGTCGATACCTCCAACGAGATCGGCGGCGACGGCGACATCCCCCACCCGGCCATCGGCCGCGCGCGGCGCATGCAGGTGGCCCAGCCAGCCTTGCAACACGAGGTGATGATCGAGGCGGTGGAGAACCACATGCCGCAGGTGATCATCATCGACGAAATCGGCCGCGAGCTGGAGGCCGCCGCGGCCCGCACTATCGCCGAGCGCGGCGTGCAGTTGATCGGCACGGCGCACGGCAACTCGCTGGAGAACCTGCTGCTCAACCCCACGCTGTCTGATC